>JBMCIU010000137.1:0-5302 GCA_048616755.1 Verrucomicrobiota bacterium | reverse complement strand
CCCTGCAACTCATCCACTCGGAGGGTTGATTGGTCAAGCTTTGAGAATGGAGTATGTTCAGGGGATGACTCTACTGACAATTGCCCGCGCATAAGACACGGAGGAAGGCAGATGTCCAATCCGGCAAATCTGGTTCGGTCACACCGCAATAACGAGTTTCAATTCGAGAATCCGACGTTTCAACAAGCGCGGCAGTTGCAGTATGAGCTGCGCGAGGAGGTCATCATCGAGCCGCTGACTGATGAGGTGCACACGGTCTGCGGCGTGGATGTGAGCGGAGTGCGCCACGGCGCAGCGACGGCGGCGGCTGTCGTGATGCGGCTGCCCGAACTCACGGTTGCCGAGTTCGCAACGGCACAGGTGGAGCTGGCATTTCCGTATCGGTCCGGGCTGCTCTCGTTTCGCGAGTGTCCGGCTTTACTGACGGTTCTGGAGCGTCTGTCCCGGCGGCCGGACGTTGTGCTGGTGGACGGCCAGGGGATCGCCCACCCGCGTCGGTTTGGTTTGGCTTGCCATTTGGGGGTAATCCTTGACATTCCCGCAGTTGGGTGCGCGAAATCACGATTGTGCGGTTCGTATGCCGAGCCACTTGGAGAACGAGGCTGCCGGAGTCCACTGGTAGACAACGGCGAGGTTGTGGGGATGGTGTTGCGCACGCGCGACAATGTCAAACCGCTGTTTGTTTCGCCGGGTCACAAAGTTGACCTGGCCGATTCGGTCGACCTCGTCCTCGCCTGCGGGTCGGGGTTGCGCGTGCCGGAACCGACTCGTCTGGCCCACATTGCGGCGGCGGACCCTGCGGAGTTCGCAACGCGCTGTCGCCTCCCGGGGTCATAGGAGGTCCGACTCTCCTTCGGCGACTGCGGCGGCGCAGGCGATATTTCCCTCGTGACTGATGGTAACGTGGAGGGCGTCAATGCCCAGCTCGTCGGCGGTTCGCCGTCCGCGCCCGCTCAATTCGATGCGCGGCTTGCCGCCGTGTGTTCGTCGAATGCGAATATCGGTCCAGCCGCAGCGTTCGCCGATGCCGGTGCCGAGCGCTTTCGACACGGCCTCCTTCGCCGCCCAACGGCCCGCGTAAAAGGCGTAGCGCGCCGAGCCCCCGGGGGCGTCCGCCTGCTCGTCCTCCCGAAACACGTGGCGGATAAAATGGTCGTCGTAGCGGTCCAACGCTTGGCGGATGCGCTGAATTTCTATGACGTCGATTCCCAATCCTAGAATCATGGTGTGCTCCGATGGGTGGGTGATCAGTGTTCAGGGCGAAAAGCGAGACACCTGTGGCATTTTTGCGGTGCGATCAGGCGCTGCACAGTTGCACTGCAACCTTTCGTTGGCGAGGTCCATCGAACTCGCAGAAATAGATACTCTGCCAAGTGCCGAGAACGAGGCGGCCGTTTTCCACGGGCACGGTCAGGCTCGGTCCCATCAGCGAGGACTTCAAGTGGGCGGCGCTGTTTCCCTCCGCATGGCGGAAACGGGAATTGTTCCACGGGACGAGCCTTTCCAGCTCCGCGGCCAGATCGGCCAGCACGTCGGGATCAGCATTTTCGTTTATGGTCAGACCGGCGGTGGTGTGCAGGCAAAAGAGGATGCAGGCGCCGCTGAATGAGGACGGGATGCATTCGTCAATCCGACTGGTGAGATTGATGAACTGGCTGTGGTTTTTGGTGGGCACGGAAATTGTCGTCATTGGGGGGCTCCTTCCGGACGGATTGGTTTGTGCCGACTGTCACAAGGCTTCGAGTCCGTAGGAATGCAGTTTTCGGTGCAGGGTCCGTCGGCTGATGCCAAGTTTTTTTGCGGCCTGGGTTCGGTTGCCGTCGCATTCTTTGAGTGCTCGCGCGATCAAGTCTCGTTCGTTGGTGTTGATGTTGAACGAGTCTTTATGGTTGGCGGTGGCGTTGGCGTCGGTCCCGCCGTCGGCATTGGAAGACGAAGCGGGGGCTTGGGTCACTGAATCGGCGACTGCGGCGCGGATTTCCTTGGGAATATCGCCGACGCTCAAGGTTCGTCCGCGGCTCATCACGACCATGCGCTCGACGCAGTTGCGCAGTTCGCGCACGTTGCCCGGCCATTCGTAGGCGGCGAGCACCTTGATTGCCTCGGGGGTGAATCCATCCACGTCGCGTCCGTTGTCGGCGGCCAGCTGTTTGCGGAAGTGATTGAGCAACAGTTCCAGATCTTCGGGACGCTCGCGCAGGGGCGGCATGTGAATCTGCACGACATTGAGGCGGAAATATAGGTCTTCGCGGAACTGGCCCTCGTCCACGGCTTTGCGAAGGTCGCGATTGGTTGCGGCGATGAGGCGCACATCGGTTTCGATGGGCGAGGAGCCCCCGACGCGTTCAAAGGTTCGCGTCTCCAGGACGCGCAGCAGTTTAATTTGCGTGGACCCGTCGATTTCCCCGATCTCATCCAGAAACAGGGTGCCGCCGTCCGCTTTCTCGAAGCGGCCGACTTGGCGCTCGTGAGCGCCGGTAAAGGCGCCCCGTTCATGCCCGAACAGTTCGCTCTCGAGCAAGTTCGGGTTGAGCGACGCGCAGTGGACATCCACAAACGGTCGTCCCGCCCGCGGGCTCAGCTTGTGAATGGCGTGGGCGACCAACTCTTTACCGGTACCGCTCTCGCCTGTAAGCATAACCGTGGAGCGACTGGGTGCAACCTGACGGACGGTGTCCAGCACGTCGAGCATAGCCGGCGAACTGCCGACAATCCCCTCCATGCCGTCGCGCGCGTCAACTCTCTTGCGCAACACTTCGTTCTCCTCGCGCAATCGGCGCGAATCCAACCCGCGTTCGATGATCATTTCCAAATTGTCGAGATTGACCGGTTTGGAAACATAGTCGTAGGCGCCCTCGCCCATGGCTTCCACGGCGGTCTGAACCGATCCATATGCGGTCAGCATGACAATCAGCGGCGGATCGCTGAGGGCGAGAGCACGCCGAATAAAGGTCATCCCGTCCATTCCCGGCATGCGCAGATCGGTGAGCACCACGTCGAAATGCTCGCGTCGCAAAATTTCGAGTCCCTGTTCGCCATTGCCGGCGGTTTCGACCACATATTGCTCTTCGAGCGCCCTTTTGAGTCCTTCGCGAGTGTGCCGTTCGTCATCGACAATCAGGATTTTGGATTTCGCATCAGGCATCGTCGTTTGTCTCTTTACTTTCTGCTTGGCGGTCTTCGTCGGGGGGCTTGAGCAGTCGGATACGATGGCTATGCAGGGGAAAGCGAAGGGTAAAGACGGTTCCCTCGCCCTCTTCGCTCTCGATTCCCAACTCGCCGCCGTGGGTGCGCATGATTCTTTCGACAATCATCATACCCAAGCCTGTACCGCCGCTGCGGGTAGTGAAATACGGTTCGGTAATGCGGTGCAGATCTTCGCGCGAAATACCGACGCCGCTGTCCGCAAAGCGTACTTCAACGGTCTGTTCGTCCTCGCGACAACCAATCCTCAGCACACCGCCGTCGGGCATGGCTTGAATGGCGTTTTTCAGGATATTGTAGAATGCCTGCTTGAGCAGGTCGGGATCGGCTTTGATTCGCGGCAAGGTGTCCGGCCATGAAGCCTCTACCAACACATCCCGGTCTTCGATTTCCCGGCGCATAAACGTCAGGGTTTCCTGTACCAGCTCGTCCACGGCCACCGGACGAAAATTGGGCTCCACGGGGCGCACGGCCCGGAGAAAATTGCCGACGATGGAGTCCAGCCGCTGCACTTCCTGCAGCGCAATGTCGACCAGCTCTCCCGAATTGTCGCCGTCGGGATCGTTGGTTTGACGCGCGGCTCGCTCCACATTGCGCTTCAACAGCTGCAGATGGATGTGCAGGCTGTTGAGCGGATTGCCGATTTCATGCGCGACGCCGGCTGCCAGGCGGGTGATCGCCTGGACCTTTTCGGACTCCACGGTCTCGACCGCATCGCGATGCAGCTCGGTGATGTCGTGAAGAATGATCGAGGCCAGGGGAATGTCGTCGCCGCCCTCGCGCTCATGCCAGACTGGCACCAAGTAGAAGGAAAGATGTCGATGTTCGGGGTAGTAAACTTCAATTTCCTGCATGGATATACGGTCCCATTGCTCGGGATCGGCCCGCATCAGGCGGGACCATGAGATGTCGCGCAGGAATCGGCTGATGGGATGTTCCCCGAAATCATCGGGAATTCCCAGCATGGCGCGGGCGGCCGGATTGCAGTAGTGGATCGACAAGTCCCGATCAATGATGATAACGCCTTCCCGAATGGTGTTGAACACCGTCTCCAGAAAGCCGCGCTCGCGAACCAGTTTGAGCACATACCCCTGGACACTGGAGGAATCCAGCTGGTCTAGGCGTTCAATCAGGCGGTCAAGAAAGGACTCGGAGGTGCGGACCATGGTCGTTTGCGGTGCCTCTGTTTAACAATTCATGGCGAACTATAGTATCAAAGAACCGATTTGTCACGAGGTTGACCATGACTCTGTCAACAACCCACTTCATTGTACTGGGCAAGTCTCCCTATGGGGAGTCCAGCGTGGTGGCTGCCGGCTTGTCTGAAAGCGAGGGACGAATGGCCTTTTTGGTGCGCGGCGCGCGCCGAATCGGGCGACGGGAGTACCCGGTGGTCGATTTATTCCGCTGTCTCCGCGTCTGTTTTCGGCCCGATGCGCGCTCTTCCCTGCACCATTGGTTCGGCGCGGACTGCGCGGATGACTTTGGCGCGCTCGCCCGCCACAGTCGTCGCTATCTGTGCGCCGCCGCGCTCGCCCGCTTCCTGTTGCACGAAACTGCCGACGGCGTCCCCCTACCCCAAACATATGCCGCGCTGCACACTGGCTTGCGGCGTTTGGCCGAGTCCCCAAGTGAAACGTCCGAGGAGATCCTTCTGCCGGCAGTCCGCGTGGGCATCCTACTGACCTTCCTGCACGAAAGCGGGGAGCTGGATATTGACAGTTTCCGCGGCAAAGACGAAGAACAATTCCACCGGCTCCTGCGCATGGGCGCCGGCGAGGTAAGGGTACCCAGACTCCCCGCTCCCACCTGGAGCGGCTTGGACGCCTGGACCCGACGCCTGCTCGAAACCGCCGACTACCGATTCGAATCGGGATAGCCCCGAACAGCGGGCACTGCCGGCCGTCGAGGGCGCCGGCCTAAACCCGGTACCCGGGGCGGCCCCCGGCGCCCGCCCCTCAGGCGCCGAGGCGACGACCTCAACTTTTATTGGGTTTGTGCGTCGTGTGGACAGACGGACGATTCGAGTTATACTATCGGTTTGTCGCCGAGGCGCATCGCGGCGACGTGGAACTGGTCGGCCGGGTGTCGCGAGATG
>JBMCIU010000136.1:0-5312 GCA_048616755.1 Verrucomicrobiota bacterium | reverse complement strand
ACGACGGTGCGCCGGCGCCAGAGCTCGCGCCGCACCGCCTCGAGCAGCTCGGGAAATTCGGTGGACTGGATCTCCCGGTGGAAGAACGGCTCGAGCTGCGCCTTCGCGGCCTCGGACAGAGTGCTTCCGGGCAAAAGGCGGACTTGGGGAGTATCGCCTTTGTAATCCACAGTGATGCAGCTGCGTTCGCGCACGAATTTTTGCGCCAGCTCGGGAATGGTGAAATGTTTTTTGACGTGCTCGGTGACGCGGATGATGTGTTTGCAGGTGCCAAGACGGTTGACCTTGAAGTCCGGACAGGAACAGAAGTTTTCTCCCGATTCGAGCCCGCGCAGGGCAACTTTGTAGGACTTCCCCGAGGCGTGATTGGTGACGGCATAGTCGGTCCACGGCGTTTTTGGATCGGCACTTCGGATGTCGAATGGTTCCTCGGCCGCTCGTTCGGTTCGCTCGCGCAGCGCCTCTTTGCGGAGAGCGGCCGGGGAAAGACTTTCGACGGGCACGCGCTCCGGCGGCGGTTTCGACAGACCCAGCGCCATTTTCTCCTCGAGGATCAACGCCAGTACGGCGCCCACTTCCGGGCAGTCGACCCGGCCCGTACTGGAGGAGATGCTCAGCGCCTTTGAATTCTCCGCATGCAGCGTGATGTCCACGGAGAAATCCCCGGTATCCACCGATAAGCGGTCGGAGGTCAGCGTGACGTGTTCGTCGATGTCGATGTGAATTTCGCCGCCTTTGCGGATTAGATCGGCATTGTGGGTGCCGATTAGCGCGTTGGCTTGGGGCAGAGTAAGCCGGGAAAGCGTTCGTTTGAGTTTTGACATGGCGAGAAGGTGGTAGAGTGTTGACTTGCCGGATGAGGCGATTTAGGGACGTCAGAGATTAAATCAGTGCAAGCTTCGCCCGGTCGGTTATGCGCTCGCGGCACAACAAACCGGAAAAAGAGGGCAATGAATTGTTGAAAACATAGCACGCAAATAGCCGTTGGAACAGTATTGATTTTTGGTGGAAAAACGGCAGTGGCGCCGTGAATCTTTAAACTAGTACCCGGGAACGCTTAAAAACTCAAAATTCATCAATCACGGTTTGCGAATTCAACGTCGCCTCACAATAGTTAAGGCGCCTGTGCGGGCTGACCGCTCACTATTCGGCGAGCGGGCGGAATTTTGGGTTGACCAGCAATCGCGTTCACTTGTTCTAGCGAAACCAGTGTTCGACGAACATGCAAACCGGCGCCACTCAACGATATCTGAAGTCAATAATATTGGGACACGCGTATGACCAATGGACACGCGGAGTCGGGAACGGTATAGTATGCGGTGTTTGATTTGCCTGATCTCGGGTCGAAGAAAAAGGAGTGAGTATGATAATGGATGCTCGGTTTTGGTCGATTTGCCTGATGGTTGCAACTGCGGTTGCGGTTGTCGGCGCGCAAGCCCGCGAGAATGATTCGACAGTTCCGGTGAGCGCTCGGGATACCCAATTGGAAGCCAGTGCGGATGAATACGATTACGATCAGGAATCGCAGGTGCTCGACGCCAAGGGCAATGTGCGCATTGGCTACGGCGATCTCGAATTGCGCTCCGAATCGGTACATTTCGAGGGGGAAACCGGCAAGCTCCAGGCCGGCGGCGGAGTGCAGGTTCGTAGCGAGGACGGCACGTTTGCCTGGCAGGGGGATGAGGTGCGCGGAAATCTTGAGAAAAAGCACTTCGAATTTGGCGCTTCGAGTGGTCGTCTGCGCAACTGGTTTTATCGAGTTGGGCATGCCGAGCGCACTGAGGAAGGAATTTTTAAGCTTGACGACGTAGTGTTCAGCACCTGCGAGCATGTCGAGGAAACGGGGCGCCCGGGACATTACTCCGTTCACGCAAAGCGGGCGCGCAGTTGGCCGGATGGACGATACAAAGCCTGGAGCCCCACCTTTCGGATTGGCTCGGTTCCCATTTTCTGGTTGCCCTATGTGGCCGGCGACACCACCCGAGCACAGGGATGGCATGTCAGGGGCGGGTATGCCGAGGACCCGGGCGCATTCCTGTTTGTCGAACGAGAGTTCTCTCTGGGCGAGCACTGGCGCTCCCAGGCGATGACTCACGTGCGGAGCAACAATGGCCTGGCCCTCGGCGTCGACGTGTTCCGCGATACCGACGCCGCCAATACTCGCTTGCTCATGTACGGAATGAACGACAATGACGAGCCGGGCAGCGACAGCGGACCCCACGCCGGTTTCAATCAGGGATTCGAGCGCGAAGACGACCGATACCGGCTGCGCCTCGAGCATCGCTCGGAGCTGGACGAGCACTGGCAGTTGTGGGCGCAGGTTGAGTGGCTTAGCGACGTCGACATGCTCGAGGACTTTTTCGAGGATGAATACCGCCGCTCGCCAAACCCCTCGACGTTTGTCGAGCTGCAACGAAACGGGCCGGATTGGACGCTAGCCCTGCGGTCCGAAGCGCGGATCAATGATTTCGATACCGTTGTGCAGCGATTGCCCGAGCTGACCGCCGGCATTCCCAGGCGCCCCCTCGGCCTGGGATTCGAGTACGAAGGCGCGGCTTCGGTCGGACTCTACGAACGCAAGTGGCGCGACTACGATGAAGCCCTCGGCCACGCGTTGCCCGAGGACTACGACTCGGCGCGCGCGGACACGCTTCACATGCTGTATCGTCCCTTCCGCCTGGGCGCGGTGAACGTGGTTCCAAGAATGGGGGGGCGCATTACCTGGTACGGCGACAGCAGCGCGGCGCCGGCCGGTTCCGACGATAATCTGCAGCAAATGTTCGAGGCCGACGATCCCCTCGATCCGTACAACGGGCCGGCTACTCTGCAACCCTTCGACGACGACGGCGGCAGCCGGACGCGCTTTGCCGGCGAACTCGGCGCAGAAATATCCACAACCTTCTTCCGTACTAGCCCGAACGTCCACAACCGTTTGCTCGGGCTTGACGGCATGCGCCACGTGGTCCAGCCCTACGCCAACTACACCTATGCGCCCGAACCCTCCGAAGAGCGCGAGTTCCTTTATTTCTTCGATGAATTAGACCGGCTGACCGAGCAGCATTTCGTGCGCCTTGGCCTGCGACAGTCCGTGCAGACTCGCCGGGATGAACGCGTCCATGAGATTGCGCGGCTGGATACCTATACCGACTTGCACGTCGAGGAAGAGGGGGACCACGGCCGCACCGGCAACGCCGGCGTCGACGCCCAATTCCGCCCCTCGGAGGCCTTCGTGATCGATTTTAACGGCATTGTCGACCTCGACGACGGCGACACGCGCCTGGCACGCATGAACGGCGCTATCGGCGCCGAAGACACCCTCCGGGTCGAGCTGGGCTACAGCTACCGCAACGATACCAATGCGCGGACCTACTACTCGATGGGATCATCGTTGCCCAGTGCGCTGAGTCGCGAATGGTTGTTCAACCGCTACGGGCGCAGTGAGACCCTCACCGCTCAAGCATCCTATCCATTCAATCCTCGTACGCGACTCACCGTCGGCCTGGAGTACGATGCCGAGGACAGCCAATCCGCGGAAACCTTCGCCCGCCTGACCCGCCAGTTTCACTGTCTCATGGGCAGCCTGAGCTTGAGTCGGGACAGCGACGAGGAAGTGTCACTGATGCTCTATTTTTGGATCAAGGACTACCCCCGTTTTGGCGTCTCGACCAGCTCCGGGTAATTTTGCATGAACACAATATTTGATTGGATTGCTTTAGTGCTGCGGCCATCTTGGCTGCAGAGAACTCCACAACAGAAGGGATGCCCGTTGATACTAAAAGCTATTGCGAACTCAACTGACCGAATCCAACCAAATTTTGTGTTCATAGGTAATTTTTGTTCTCGACAACCCGTCAACCGTCAACAAAACAGGAGACTCTCCAATGAGTGCCGACCGTCTTTCCCGCAACAGTTATCTGTCCAAAAACCAAGGTGAATATCAGGACTCCATCGAGATCTGCGGACGCCGCTACACCAAGGTGGACGACCTTCGGTACGGGACCAACCCCCACCAAACCGCCGCCTACTACCAGCCCAACGACTTGCCCCCCGTCATCGGCGGCATGGACGTGCTGAAAACCGGCAAGAGCGGGCTCTCCCAGACCAACCTCGAGGATATCTCTTACGCGCTGAACATCTGCAAGTTCTTTGATCGGCCGGCTTGCGCGTGCATGAAGCACGTCAACCCCAGCGGCGCCGCCGTCTCCATGCCCGGCGAGTCGCTCGTGCAGGTGTACCGCAAAGCGCGGGACTGCGATCCGCGCGCGGCCTTTGGCAGCGTCGTGGCCTTCAACGTGCCGGTAACCGCCGAAGTCGCCAAGGAAATCATGAGCAGCTTTGTGGAGTGCGTGGTTGCGCCCGAAATCGACGCGGACGCCCTGGCGGTCTTCAACGACCAGGAAACCTACAAGCTCAACCGTCACATCCGCGTTCTCAAATGCGGCAAGCTGGCTGACCTTCCCCGTTTCGTCGACGATCCCGTCGACGGCTACCAAGCCCTGAAAATGCTGGCCGACGGCAGCGTGGTCATTGCCGATCCGCTGCTGACCGCGCTGCGCGGCGTCGAGGACCTGGCCATCGCTTCCGGAACCAACAAGCGGATGGGCGATCAGACCTCCGCCGTCGAAGCCTCCGAACAGCAGCGCGACGACCTGGTGAGCGCGTGGTACATCAACCTAAACGTCCGCTCCAACGGCGTTGTGATCGTCAAAAACGGCGGAACCCTGGCTGTAGGAACCGGCGAACAGGACCGCGTAGGCGCCGTTGAACAAGCCATCTGGAAGTTCGAGAACAAATACCAGGGAACAGAAACCATCGACGGCGCCGTCATGGCCAGCGACGGCTTCTTCCCCTTCGCCGACGCCGTCGAAGTTGCCGCTCAGGCCGGCGTCAAAGCCGTGATATCGCCGGCCGGTTCACTCCGCGACGCCGACGTCATTGCCCGTGCCAACGAACTGGGCGTAGCCCTGTTCCACGCGCCCGAACGCATTTTCTCCCACCACTAATCGGAGATCAGCGCGGCACTGATTTTCCAGCGATACCGCGGCACTGGCTTTCCAGCCGGTGGGTGAGATGTTGACGGGGGCCGACATCATCGCCGGAACTCGCAGGTTCGCGCAAGCTGAACGCCACGAAGTACAGAGATCTTAATCTGGCGGAAAACCTCGCGGCACCAAATTGGCTTTTGGGCTGTAAGCCCGCGCCACTTACTGCCTGAAATATTTTTTGTCCACCATTTTTCTGTCAAATTGTGCTGGCTGTCTCTTCTTTTGTAACCGTTCACGGGTACAAAAAGCAAACCGGTCAGAGTTCCG
>JBMCIU010000135.1:0-5328 GCA_048616755.1 Verrucomicrobiota bacterium | reverse complement strand
GCTTCACTGTCCGGCGACTCGAATGTTTACACAAACCGCAAGCTGAACAGGTCTGCGTCGTGCATGACGAAACGCAGTCTGACGGGTTTTCCCGCCAGTTCGGCCAGGCTGCTGCCGTTTTTCCATGCGGCGCGTCCGGCGATGCGGTTGCCGAAGATATCGGTTGCCTCTCGCAGCGTATACCCCGGGATTGGCTTGTTGTTTTCGTCTCGAATTTCCACGCGCATACTTCCCGCGGCGCTTGTGCTGTAGTTGAGTTCCAGTTCGGCCCCTGAAAAGGTTAGCGGTTTGGTGATGAATTCACCGCCGGAATGCGGCATTCTTACCGACGAGAAGCCGTCCAAGCGGAGGGAATAGCGACGAAGTTGCGGAACCGGCTGGGCATAGTGTTCCTGCACGTAGAAGCTCATCTCCTCAGGTCCGGTCTGGATGACGCCGTTGACGGGATAATTTGTGCGTCCCGTCCAGTGGCCGGCGCCGATGCGCGGGCGCACGAACGCTTCCGGGAACGTGCGGTCATACCAATGGTTGCCCGGACGGGTGGTCATAAAACAGGCGTCGCTGCACGCGTTAATCTGGTTTTCTAAAACACTGACAGCTTGCGCTTCCTCTCTGCTGACGGCGGTTCTGCCCTTCATAAATCTGGCGGGAAGCGCCACGTAGATGTGGGGCGCGCGAAAATAGGGGTGGGTTTGGTTGATGTAAAACTCCTCAACGGGCGTCGGACTGTCGCCGGTGCGGTAGTCCATCAGAACCCCCGGGCTCCAATGCCGAAAGTCCTCGCTCTCGGCGCGCATGATGGTGCGAAGCCGAGTTGCGTTTGTGGTCGGCGCCGTCCGGCCCGATTCAAACTCCTCCTTCCGGCTGAACGTGCGGTAATAGGCTATGTATTTTTCCTCGGCCTCGCTCCAGAACCCCACGTTCTGCGAATCAAAAACGCCGTCGGTGATCGCAGGCTCGGGGAACATAAGTCGCCAATTGATACCGTCGGGGCTGCTGAAAGCGTTCAGCACCCATTTGTTGATCCACGCCTCCACTGAGTCGGATGCAATTCCCATTTCCGCGGCATTGTCCCGGTTGATTCTGTTCCGCGCGAACGCTTTGAATCTGTGTGGCTTTTCCACGTCCGGGCGTGTGTCGAGGAAGGGCGCGAATGTATGGGTGAAGGGGGATTCGGTCAGGATAATGTTGTTATCCCTGTTTCCCTCATACTCATGCAGGCCCAGGTTCGGACGGTCGAACTGTATGCCGTCTGAGCTTTCGGCCACGCAGTAGACATCGGGACGGCCTGCTTCCGGCCAGCCGCGGTAATACAACAGGTTCCGATCACCGTCCCGGATCAGCGTGAAATAGCCGCAAATCGGTCCCTCCCACGGCCTGTCGAGCTTGAGCACAACCTCCTGCGGCCGGGGGGCATGCATCACGAGCGATGCTTTCTTCATTTTGTCGATCAATAAGTAATCAACAAATAATTCTCGCCTGGCGCCAATATTTATTGGTTTCATAAGCTTCGTTCTCCTTTGTTTATTTGCAAGCGGAAATAATACAGATCGGCCTGTTCGGTGCCGTGCATGCGGGCGCGTTCGGTGATGACAACGAGGTATTCGTCGTCGCTGATCGGCGTGATGGTGGGATAGCCGTAGAACGAGTTGTTCAGGGGGCGCTTGTCCCGGATCGCGTCGTCGGCCCAGGGGCGCGGGATTTCGAGTTGTCGGGTCCATCCCCCCGGGTTATCCATGATCTCGTCGGGCCGGGCAGTGTAGATGTAGAGCGCCTGTTTCTTGTTCGGCTGGGTATAGCGCGTGCTGTTCAGGGCGATGAGCAGATCGCGCTTGGCGTCGTAGATCACCTGCGGCGCGCAGCCCCAGTGGTTGTCCGGCGGGATATTGCTCGGCTTCGGGTCGGTCCAGGTTTCGCCGTTGTCGCGGCTGACTAGCTGCAGCAGGGTGCGTCCGCGTTTGTGTTCATTGTCGCGGATCAGGGCGACGACGCGGTTCTCGCCGCACCAGGCGCCGGCGACCTCGGTCAGCTTGTATTTCTCGCTGTCGGTCATTTTGACCACCTTTTCCCAGGCGACGCCGTCGGGACTGAAGGTGACGTAGCGTCGGCAGCCGACCATCATGTATTGTTCGATGTCCGGGTTGTAGAACATCTGCCCGGTGCTCCAAATGCCGGGGATGCCGCTGGCTTCCGGATCACTCCAAGCTTCGGGTTCCTGGAGGTCGGACCAGGTTTGGCCGTCGTCGTCGCTGTAGAGGGTGTACCGCTTCTCGGTCTGCTTGTTGCCGCGCATGCGGCGCATGAACAGCACGAGCCGCCCGTCGCGGGTTACGCCGCCGTGGATATTGCGGTCGTCGAAACGTCCGTTGCTGCTGTAGATGGTCTCGATCTCCGACCACGTATCGGCGGCGGGATCGTAGATGGACTGCGCGATGTGGCCGCTGGTGCCGACATGATGGCCCTCGCGGCCGGGATCGCGCCGGAAGGCAAGCATGATGCGCCCGTCGGAGAGCGGCAGCAGGACACCCTCGGACATATGGTCGTCGCCGAACAGGGCGGGTTTGACTTCAGTGTGTTTGAATTGCGGATGCGGGATTTCAGACATGCCGGGATCTCCTTTGGCAAGGTTGCAGACGGCGGCGAGCGCCAGGGTTGTGAACAGACTGGATTTAAGCATTGCGGGAATTTCCTTGGACCAAGGGGTCGTCGCCGATATTTCGGAACAGCAGGGCGGTTCCGAGCCAGACGGCGATCATGATCAGAAACAGTGGCGAGAATGGGTTCAGGGGCAGACCGAACAACGTTGGCGAGAAGTCCGCGAAAAAACCGACGCTCTGCCCAGCCAGGGCCGGCATAATGCCCGCGACAATCCCGACGACGGCATAGCGGAGTGCCAGGTACTCGCCTTTTTTTGCCCCCGGCACGATGCTGTTGTACATCAGTCGCAGCGAGGCGACCATGGCGCCGCCGTGGACACTGCCGAAAACGAAGTAGGACAGCCCGACCCCCGCCAGCTGTCCGAATGGCGGCAACAGGGGCAGCAGCAGCCAGAACGCCGGCAGAACAGCCATGATCGCCAGCGTTCTAATCAGTACGCCGCGGCTGCCGCGGCGGTCGGCGGAGTGTCCCCAGAAGCGTGAAAGGACGGCGCCGCCAAGCATGGTGCCGATGCTTAAATGGACAATTCTGCCGCTCGGGATGTCGAGGATATCCCGGCTGTACAACGCGAGAAAGGCGGCGACCAGTGCCTGGCTTCCCTGGAGGACGCCGGCGCCCAGCAAAAACTTCAGGAAGCGCCGGTCCCGCGCGGAATCGAGCAGGCGGTGCACGTAGGGTCTGCATTCCGGATGGCGTTCGATGGCATGACCGCCGGCCATGCGCGTTGACGCGGCAATCCCGACCAGGCCGATGGCGGCGAAGAACAGGTAGCCGACCTGGAAGCCGCCGAATCGGTCGAGCCCCAGTGCGTTGTGGTGCTCGACGAAAGCTCCGGCCAGCACCAAGCCGAGGGCCGCGGCCAGCTTTCCAAACAGCTGAGCCGTCCCGTGTGCGCGCCCGCGAATGGTGTCGGGAACGACATCTTTGATCCACGGATAGAACGCCGTCTCGCCCAGCGAGCGCTGAACGCCGAACAGAAGTACGCAGGCCACGACAAAGGCGTAGAGTCCGCTGTCGCCAAACGTATGCAGCACCCAGGGCGCCAGGATCAAGGCCAGAATGGTGAATTTGCGCGAGCCGTAGAAGATCAGGTAGCTGCGGCGGTAGCCCAGCCGTTCGATCAGAGGCATGCTCAGCAGGGCAAGTACCTGCATGAACGGAATCGAGCCGATGACCAGACCAATACGCTCGGAACTCAGCCCGAGTTCCTTCAGATACAACGGAAACAGCCCGCCCCCAAAGGTGCAGATGGCAAACGCCGAATTGGCCCCCATCAGCAGGTAAAACCATTTCAAAGATTTTCGCTGCGCTTCGTCGGTCGGCGCCGAATCGGCGACGGGCTCTGCATTACAAGTAATTGCGGTGTCTGTCATTGGTGGTCGGTGATCGGTGTTCTGTGTATCAGT
This sequence comes from Verrucomicrobiota bacterium, assembly GCA_048616755.1. Classification (GTDB taxonomy): domain Bacteria; phylum Verrucomicrobiota; class Lentisphaeria; order Oligosphaerales; family CAZSBQ01; genus CAZSBQ01. The sequence continues at coordinate 1,264 of JBMCIU010000135.1, read as the reverse complement.
GTGCAGTCTCACCCGGCGGGTGTTCGGGTAGGTCGGAGTGACGGCTCTTGTAGAAAATTGTCTGAACAACGCTATGATAACCGCTGAACTGGCATTGTCAACCTGTAAAATATGTAAAAAGGCGGAAAAATTATATGAAAAAGAATCATGGAATTCAAGCCCGAAGGAAGCTGGTGGCGGCTGTTCGGCGTTTGCTGGACGCCGGTTTTGTGGACACAGCGGCGTTGGTCATTCCGGCGTGGCAGGGAGAGATAGACAAAAATTTTAACGACGACGACACGGATGAGGATGGCGGCGGTCTGCACAGTCACGAAGGATGGGAATTGTTCTGCGTGTTGCGCGGAGATCTACACTTTGAGTGCGCCGACCTTGAGCCTGGCGACTATCCCGCGGGCTCGCTGCTGCTGCTGCCGCCAGGCGCCCTGCACAAGGCGATCCACCTTTTGCCGCAGCCGGATTGCCTGGAAGTCCTGATTTTGAGTCTGTCGGGCGTTGAAAGTACGTTTGGGATGCTTACGCTCAGCGACAGCGTCGGGGCCCCGTTGAAGGCGGCCTTGTCGCATCAAGATTTGGCAAACTGGACGGAGCGTTTGGGGCAAGCTCCGGAGTCTGCGGTTGAGCAGGCGGCGAATCTGGTGGGGAGCAACCCGTGGCGCCGCGAGCGGGCGTTGGCAATTCTGCGCATGGTGTACGCCAGTTGCGCCGAGGCGCTTGATCTGCGGACGGGCGGAGACTCAACATCCTTCAAGGAACGGGTGGTGGCCGAGGCGCTGCATATCATGCAGACCAACTACTTTGACCCGAACCTCAAGGTCGGCACCATTGCCGAAAGCGTCGGGGTGTCGGCATCGCACCTCACGCGTCTGTTCAAAGAGGTCACCGGCAAAACGATGTATCGCAGCTTGCAGGACCTGCGTCTAAAAAGGGCGACGGGACTGCTGGAATCCAGCGACCGCTCGATCAAGGAAATAGCCGCCCTGACCGGCTGGTCGAACCAGCTTTACTTTTCCGCCGCATTCCGCCGCCACTACGGCATCCCGCCCAGCGAATATCGCAAACGCAGCTTCGTCTGATGCCTGATCCCGTTGGCGGCCAAATGGCCGCCCGCACTGAAAATGGCGGCCAATAATGGCCGCCCGCAGTAAAAATGGCGGCCAATAATGGCCGCCCGCAGTAACTGGCCGCCTGCAGTGGTGCGGCATAGTTACCGTGGTGCGGCATAGTTACCGTGGTGCGGCATAGTTACCGTGGTGCGGCATAGTTA
>JBMCIU010000134.1:0-5331 GCA_048616755.1 Verrucomicrobiota bacterium | reverse complement strand
TGGAGGGCGAGAGTCCTCTCGAGCCCCGCCGGTTGTCGCATGGCGAGGCCGGTTGCCCGGGCCGAAAAACGCGTCGTCGTCCGAGGACACCCTGGTCGCCAAAGTCGACGCGCCCGGCTCGACAGGAGTTTCGCCCTCCAAAGCGAATTGCAATTGTGCCGTTTGCGAGGTACAGTTGAATCCACTCTACAATTCTTTTAGCTGGAGAAGCGACAATGAAGACGAATTCGCCGAATCGGACAAACAGCTTCCTGTGGATCCTCTCATTCGCGGCGATGATGCTTGTCGCCCTGCCGATCCGGGGAGAGGAGATCGACGAATTCGAGTTGTCGCTGGGTGCGGGATGGAATTTAGTGTCCGTGCCAATTGAACCCGAGGATCCGTCGGTCTCCGCCGTCTTCGGCGACGCGGTCCGCGGCCCGGTATGGAGTTGGGACGGCACTCGCTACCAGGCGGTTGCAGAGGTTTCCCCCGGAGTGGCCTACTGGGTGTACTTTGGCGAGGAGTTGAATGCGAGCGCTCGCGGAGTTCGCACCATTTCGGGAACGCTTGCGTCGGACAATGCATCTCCGCTCACTCCGGGCTGGCATATGATCGGCCCGGTGCTCTCCGAGGACGGGACAACGGGCCTGCCGCTGCCGCTCGCCACCGTACCGCAGAATGCCATGGCATCCGCTGCCTGGCAATACGGCGCGAATGGATGCGAGGGGCGCGATCAGCTGCATTTGGGCGCAGGGGCGTGGATTTGGCTGGACGAGTATGCCACCGTGCTGCTCTCCCGCGCACCTCGGTTCGCGGGCGCCGCCATGCTGCATTCGCCGCGCCCCGACGCCTTGACAGTTCATTGGCCGGCGGCGGTTGACGGCGACAACGTGACCTACCTAGTCTATCTTGCTCCCGAGGGTACGGCTTCGTTGGTGTCCGACGCCAATCTCCAAGCCGCGCTTGCGCAGGACAGCCGCTCGTACACGGCGGAAGGGCTCGATCCCGAACAAACCTATGACTGCGTCGTGGTGGCCGAGGATGTGCAAGGCAACCGCAGTCGCACCGGACGAGCGCCGCTGACCGCCGCTCCGCTGGAAAACGCGACAGAGCTTCAATCGGATTTGGCGGTTCACGATTTAGCGGCTGACGGGTATGAAATTCTGGAGGTAGCCGATACCGACTCCGGCACGAGGCTGGTCCTCGAATCGGCCACCGGTCTGTTTGCTGGCGACATCGTGGTCTTCGCGAACCCCCACGGTCAGGATTTGCGGAGAATCACAAGCATAAGCACCCCTGCCGACGGACCGGACGAACTCGCAACCGAATCGATTTCCCTCGCCGAAGTCCTCGGCAAGGCACAGCTGAACACGCAAATTCAAATCCCCCTCCCCACGACCGTCGACTGGAACTTATCTGACTCCAAAACAGCTGCTTACACCGGCGGCGAGAAAGCCCTCGCGCTGCAACAGTCTCGCGGCGACGGGGGAACGCCAACCGCAGGCGGCACGATGCCCTTTTCCGGAGAGCGCGAACTGAGCCCCGGCGTGCGGCTGGCATACGACATTCAGTTTGCTCCCCGTGTCGATTGCCGAATTCACTGGAACGAGCGGACGGAATTGGAAACGTTTCTTTTGGTCCTCGAGGGCGAACTGTCCAGTTCGGTGCAACTTTCGGTCTCATCAATGGAGTTGGTGAACATTCAAGAGCAACTCCTTGAACTTGGCGAAGTCCGACACCGCTATCGGTACTCGCTTGGCGACCTACCCGTCATCCAGGAAATTTCCGTGCAGCTGCGAGCGGAGGTGTCCGCGGCAGGCCAGGGGGGAGTTTCCGCAACCGTGCATCTGTCCGAAACCGAAACCGTCGACATGAGCGTTGAATTCATCGACGGCACCTGGCAGAGCACCCACGCCGACGCGCAGAGCCCGACCATCAACTTCGACCTGCCCGCGCCCGCAAATCTGAATGCCGAAGTCTCCGTGTACCCGATTGTCACCTCCACATTCTATTCCGCCGAGGGCGTGAAGCTAAAACGCCGCTCAAATCTGCAATGGGAAATGGCCCGTCGATTCTTTCCGCCGCCCGCGGAAATAACCGACTTCACGACATTTACGGATATTGAGCAATCCGTTGCATTGAACCCGAAGATTCTTGGATTGGCAGCTTCCGAAACCTATGAGCACAAACAGTCGATCCTTCCGTCCGCCATTCAATTCTCACTGCCCGATGTACAAATAGAGGAAGCGCCGACCCAAGTGCTCGTCAATGCTCCCTTCGAGGTGACCGCGTCGATCACGGACGGAGTCAACAATCCAGTTGCTCGGGATTCCATCGTCTGGACCGTTGAGGACGGTCCCGGGCTTGTTCCAAGCTCCGCACTGTCCGTCTCCTCCGACCGCCGCGCCGCCGAGTTTACTCCCCCTTTTCTTGGCGAATATACGCTGCGCTGCTCGGTGCGGGGCAGTAATAAAGTAAACTTGCTCGGCAGACAATCGGACACCGTCACCGTGCGCGCCGTTAAGGAAAATTTTAGAGTCATCGACCTGGCGGGCGGACCCGACGCGGAACGGTATCCCGTCACGAGGCACCTCACGATCGAAGATCCGCAGCGCGAAATCTACAAAACCACCTCCCTGCTTCTGCGCCGAATCGACGCCGCAGGCGCCGCCTTCACAATGGGCGCACCCGCCGACGAAATCGAAGGCAGAGTCGAGGACGAATCCGACGAAACCCCGCACGAAGTCTCGTTCACCAACGATTACTTCGTCGGCGTCTTTGAGATAACCCGGCAGCAGTGGGAGCAGGTTACCGGCGTGACCGTCGGCGAAGATCCCGGCGTTACGCGCCCCGCCGAACAAATTAGCTACGACGATATCCGGGGCGCGAACAACGGCGGCAACTGGCCCGCAAGCCGCGCCGTCGATCCCGACAGCTTTCTTGGACTTCTCCGCGAACGCAGCAATCTTCCCTTCCTGGATCTTCCCACCGAGGCGCAGTGGGAATTCGCTTGTCGGGCAGGCACGACGTCCGCGCTGAACAGCGGTGAAGATTTGTCTGCCGCCCAAAGCGCGCCAGAGTTGGATCCGCTCGGACGGTATTGGTACAACGGCGGAGAAGAACAGAAGCATGCCCCGGTCGGAACCTATGACCCCAACGCCTGGGGACTGTACGACATGCACGGCAACGTCGCCGAATGGTGTCTGGACTGGTATGCGGACTACTCGCAAACCCCCGTCATAAATCCCGCGGGACCAAGTACGGGAAGCCAACGCGTCCTGCGCGGCGGCTCCTGGCTCGATCCGGCAAAAAACTGCCGCTCGGCCGCTCGAAACTCCACTTTCAACAGCAATCGCGGCGACGACTGCGGCTTCCGAATCGCGATGCTCGCACCCGAAAAGCCGCGAATCATTTCCTTCATTCCAATACAAGCGACCCCCGGCACCGAAATAACTATCAACGGCACCGAATTCATCGGCACTCAATCTGTCGAATTCAACGGCGTTTCCTCACCGCGCTTTAGCGTGGACTCGGACACCCGTCTGCGAGCCACCGTGCCCGACTCGGCAACCTCGGGACCGATCACTGTAACCACCCTCGCAGGCACGGCCGAAAGCCCAACCGATTTCGTCGTGAAGCAACACGTCGACGCACCCGCATTCAGCCAGGCCGCCACCGGTTGGTCCGCGGACTCCGCAAGCGTCTCGACCACTACCGAGATGACCGCCGTCGAGGGCGATCTGTACTTGGCCGCCGTATCCGCCAAGCCTCATACCCCCGTCGTCGAAATCGCCGGCCTGGGGCTTGCGTGGACCCGAGTTCGAGCGCAGTGCGGCGCCCGCAACCAGACCGGAGTCGAAGTCTGGATGGCGCGGGGTACCCCCGAGGGCGACAGCCCGGTCCAGGCTAGCTTGGAAAGTTCTGCCTTATCCGCCACCATCGCCGTCTCCCGATACACCAACGTTCGCGCCGACGATCCGTTGGACGCGATTGCTTCGGCCAATACCAACGGCGTCGACGGCGAGTGTTCCGACGTCGGCGAAGACACCGACCAATACTCGTTCAATATCGGCGTTCAGAGCGAAGCCTCCCGCGTGTTTGTAGCCTTGGGCAAACGGCGGCGAGATCTCGTCCCCGGCACCGACTATACCTTGCGGGGCGAGATCACCGCCGATACCGGCAAGTCCGGCGATGACAGCTCCGTCGCAGTGCTTGACCGCCTGGCCGCCCCCTTTACTGACGTCCCGGTGAACGGCAAACTCAGCTGGCCGTCGGACTGGGCCGCAATCGCCGTCGAAATCCCCCCAAACCAGGAGTAAGAGTCCACGCAACTATAAATTCAGAGATCTTAACGCCTTATGCCTGAATGGGGCGTTTTGCAGGAAAATGGTGATGAGACCTTAATATTAATAATCAAAATGGCACCGTTGAATCTTCCTCGAAATCCAGAATTCTGATGCTTGTCTCGGCTCTTCAGGCCGTCCGAACCCAAAAGCTCGGCTTCACGGTTACTATTCGCCGGTCTCTACCGGCTGCCAAACACCCGACGCAACAATTCCGTGGTGCGTTTAGCTGGATTTTTGCGAATTTTTTTCTCTTCCGAAGCCAAAACGGTATAGAGCCCTTCAAGCGCTTCCTCGACGACGTAATCCTGTATCTGGTAGTTCATGTCGGGCGTAAGGGGGAGCTTGTTGTAGCGGTTCTGCAGCTTCTCGAAAACTTGCACCGCTCCGACCTTGTCCATTGCCTTTTGGACGATCGGCTGATATCGACGGCCCAGTTCCGCCTTTGTGGCATCCTTGAAGTACATCGTGGCGGCGGTATCGCCGCCTTGCAGAATCTCGCGCGCATCGGCGAATGACATGTTTTGTATCGCCTTGATAAACACGGGCGCCGCCTCGGCCGCCGCTGTTTCCGCGGCACGATTCATCCGCCGTTCGAATTGATCAACCTGGCCGCCCAATCCAACCTTGCGGAGAGCCCCCGTCACCCTCTGCAACGCGTCGGGCATTGGAATGCGGATGGCCGGATTTTCATTATAGCCGCCACGTTGCGAAGTCTGCTTTACAGTATTGCGCGTGCCTACCCGAAGAGCCTCTTTAAGACCGGCCACAATGGTCTCGTTGTCCAAGCGACCTTTTTGGGACCCCAATGAGTTCACGACCCGTGAAATGTCCGAATTGCTCAGTGTTTCGCAACCGGCCAAAAGACCCATGGAGACCACGCAAAACAGTAGGGGCGCATACCCTCTAAATCGCCTCGCGAGCATGGCAGGGCTCCTTGATCTTTGGCCGAAAAATTGGGGTGAACGGGTTTTTGCGCGGGCCGTAAGACCGACGAACGAAAAGA
>JBMCIU010000133.1:0-5335 GCA_048616755.1 Verrucomicrobiota bacterium | reverse complement strand
CACGGTCGCGTCCGCATGGGTGTGGTGACCAGCAGCCGCCGCCGGCATTTCGAACATTGCCCTGCTGGAATATCAAAAGATGACCGAGGACGGCGTGGTGGAAGTTGCGCACGGCACCGTCCCTTATCTGAGTCTAGTCCACGGCGAGGAGCTGCTCCGAGGCGAAACGGTCGAGGTCCTCGAGAGTTCAGACAGCCATGCAGTATTCGAGCGCCGATACCGCGACCCCAAGGTCAAACTCACCGAAACCTGGCGTCTGGTTGCGGACCGCCCCTACCTCATCACGTACTCGGTAAACATCGAAAACACCGGCGATACGGACGTGCCGATCCAGGAGTTCGGAGTTGCCTGCGGCACCATGTCCCAGGAAAAGACGCCTGGTGTCGGCAAAGCGGGCACTGCGGGACTCGTCGAGCTGGCCGTAGCGATCATGCCGCCGGATGAAAGACGCCCCGACTCCTACGATCCCAAGAAGATCGGCAAACTCTCCGCCGAGCAGCGCGATCAACTGGCGGGCTCTCCCGCCTCCTGGGCCGCGGTTCACAACAAGTACTTCGTGCTGCACTGCGAGCCGGCGAACGGTTCATTTCGGGGCGTGCTTCCCGGCAAAATTACGCGACCGAGCGAGGACGGCGAAGACCATGACTCGCTCTACGCGGTAGCGCCGCTGGCCCGCGGCACGCTGAGCCCCGGCGAAGTGCGCGACTTGACGTTCCAGGGATACGGCGGTCCCAAGAAGCTGGCCCTGCTCAAGGATATGGACAACGGCCTAAAGAGCCTGATGCGCCTCGACCTTTTTCTCTTTTTCCACCCTCGCTGGATGGAGCATCTGACCAACACCATTCTATGGGCGCTGGTGGGGCTGAACGAGTTCTTCGACAGCAAGTGGGGATACGGGTACGCGATTATGGTTATCACCTTTGTCATAAAAATGCTTTTCTGGCCGCTGACTCACACCAGCACCGTCTCGATGCAGCGCATGCAGATGCTGCAGCCGCAACTCAAGGAACTCAAGAAGCAATACAAGGATCAGCCGCAGAAAATGCAGCAGAAGACCATGGAGCTGTATAAACAAAACAAAGTGAATCCGCTGGGAGGCTGCCTGCCGATACTGTTGCAGATTCCGGTCTTTTTTGCGCTGTTCAACACGTTCCGCAGCGCCATCGAACTGCGCCAGGCCAGCTTTCTGTGGGTTCCGGATCTGTCGCTTCCCGACACCCTGCCGTTCCTGCCCTTCGGCTTCCCTCTGCGCCCGCTCGCCCTGCTGATGGGCGCCACGATGCTTTTGCAGCAAGTCACAACGCCCACCTCCGGCGATCCGCAGCAGAAAAAGATGATGATGTTTATGACGCTGTTCTTCGTTTTCATTTTCTACACCATGCCCGCGGGCCTGACTCTCTACTGGTCCGTCAACCAAATTTTAACCATTGTTCAGAACATGATCAGCCGGCGGCTGCATACGATACCAAAGGCTCCGCCGACCGGAACAGCCAACGCATGAACCGCACCAAATAAACGCCGGACTGCCCTGCCTGCAAAGACGCAGACCACGACGCCGGCACAAACACAAACCGAACTCTCTTCGCTGAACTGATGCCGCGGAGAGCCGCAAAACCGAGGACAACAACATGAGCGAAAAAAGCAACGTGCCCGAACAGGCAAGCAAAACATTCCGCGAGATGATGACCCTACTCGGGTTCCAGATCGAAATTACCGACACCAAGCAGGATCGAGCCATCACCCTATTCGTCAACACCGACGATCCGGGACGATTGATCGGACGCAAAGGAAAGTACCTGGAAAGCGCCGAGCATCTCCTTAACAGTATGCTTAAACGGGAAGGTGGAGATATCCCCCGCGTTTCCATTGACGTGGACGGCTATGATCGCGAATCGCACAACGCCCCCCGTGAAGCAGGAGGTCCCGCGCGAGAAGGGACGCAACGCACCCCCTCCAGCGACCGTTCCGAGCGCACTGAACGCCCGCGCGCCAACACCGAACGCGAAGATGTGGATCCGCGCATCCTCACCCAGGCGCGAGACTTGGCGAAAGAGGTCAAACAATGGGGCGAACCGAAAACCCTGGGCCCCCTGGGCGCCAAAGACCGACAAGCGGTGCATAAAACCTTGGGCGAAGACAACAACGTGCGCACCGAAAGCGGCGAAGAGGACGAGCGCGGACGAAAAACCATCACCATCCTGCCGGCGGACGATCACAAATAAGCATGTTGCCGAAGCCGAAACAGCTCCGCGCCCGTCCCCCCTGTCGGGCGTCGGGGCGCCGCCCTCTACCAGTACAGGGCGCGGCCTCCGCGCCTAGTTTTCGGCCACCGCAGCGCCGTATCCCCCACTTTTTCACAAAGGTTGCAAACGGGATCAAACAGCTGTATAGTCCCCGCCGTACACATTTTCAATGGCCGCAGCCGACTTGTTTTTCCATGATTGGCGCGGCAGCAGCAAGGAGGCACACGTGAAAAACCCGGCACTGGAAGCATTCATGGCCCAGTTCCCGCAGCAGGGCCTGACCTTCGATGATGTCTCCTTGGTGACCGCCTATGCGGATTTTCTCCCGGATGAAACCGATCTAAGCTCAAAGCTAAGTCGAAACATTGATCTGGGGGTACCGTTCGTCAGCGCCGCCATGGACACTGTCAGCGAAGCTGACATGGCTATCGCGATGGCCCTGCAAGGCGGCATCGGGGTAATTCATAAAAACCTGTCGCCGGCCGCGCAGGCCGCGGAGGTTGGACGAGTAAAACACTACCTCAACGGATTGATCACGGACCCCGTCACCTTCCCACACAATATCCAGGTGCGCGAACTGCTGGCCATCCGCGAGAAAAACGACTATCAGTTCGCCGGCTTCCCCATCCTTGACGACAACGGCTGCCTGGCGGGTATTCTGACCTCCCGCGACATCCGCTTCCTCACCGACCTGGATGTGGCGGTTGCCGACGTCATGACCACCGACCTGCTGCTAGGAACTCCCGGCACATCGATCCGCGAAGCCTTCGACACCATGCGCCAACACAAGGTTGGCAAGCTGCCCATCGTCGACCAAGACCGTCGGCTGCTCGGCCTCTACAGCTTCAGCGACGTCAAAACGATCATCGAAAACATGGAACCGACCTTCAATCGCGACGACAGGCATCGCCTGCGTGTGGCCGCGGCCGTCGGGCCGAACGATTACGAACGCTTTGAGCAACTGAGCGCTCAACACGTGGACGCCATGATCATCGACACCTCGCACGGGCACTCAAAAGGTGTGATCGAAACCGTCAGCTACCTCAAAAGCAACTATCCCGAAATTGAAGTCATCGCCGGCAACGTCGCCACCGGCGAGGGTGCCGGAGCACTGGTCGAGGCAGGCGCGGATGCTGTTAAGGTCGGCATTGGTCCCGGCTCCATTTGCACCACGCGAGTCATCGCCGGCGTCGGGGTCCCCCAGATCACCGCCGTCTACGAAGTCAGTCGCGCCGTGGGCGACACGGTCCCGGTCATTGCCGACGGCGGCATTGCCTACTCCGGCGATGCCGCAAAGGCGTTGGCCGCGGGCGCGGATTCACTAATGATGGGGTCGGTCCTCGCGGGCACCGAAGAAAGCCCCGGCGAGACCATTCTCCACCAAGGGCGCACCTATGTTGCCTATCGAGGCATGGGCAGTCTGGATGCCATGCGCACGGGCAAAGGCAGCCGCGAACGCTACGGCCAGCAGAACATCATGGATGCCGACAAGTTGATTCCCCAGGGCATCGAGGGTCTGATTCCCTATCGCGGCAAGGTAGCCGACGTCCTGCACCAGTATGCCGGCGGGCTGCGATTTGCGCTCGGCTACTGCGGAGTCCGCACCATCCCGGATTTTCAGCGGCGCGCCCGATTTGTGCGGATTAGCTCCGCCTCGCTGCGCGAAGCCCATCCGCATGACATCAAAATCATCAAGGATGCCCCCAACTACCGGAGCAGTTCATGATGGGAAACGCGCTGATCATCCTGGCAATCATCATTGCGGCACTCCTCCTCATCGTGGGATTTGTCCTCGCAACGTTCCTGCCGCTGTGGATCAACGCCAAAGCTTCCGGACTCAACGTAACCATCCCCGAAATGATGCTGATGAAGATTCGGCGCGTCGATCCGCGCCGCATTGTCAACGCCATGATCACCCTCACCAAAAGCGGCATCGACATCTCCGCCAAGGATGTGGAAACATTCTACCTGACCGGCGGAAACCTCGGCGCCGTCACCGAGGCCGCCATTGCCGCGGACAAAGCCGGACTGGAAATCGACTTCCACCGAATGGCTGCCATTGACTTGGCCGGGCGAGATGTGGTTGACGCCGTGGAAAGCCGCGTCAATCCAAAGGTCCTGCAGTGTCCCGCAATCGAAGACCGAATGGATACCATCACCGGCGTCTGCCAGGACGGCATCCGCATCGGCGCGACCGCCAGGATCACCGTCCGTACCGAGCTGAGGAACCTGGTGGGCGGCGCGGGTGCCGAAACCATCGTCGCGCGCGTGGGCGAAGGGATCGTCGCCGCCATCGGAAACGCCAAATCCCATAAGGACATCCTCGAGAACCCCGATCGAATCTCCAACTATCTGCTCGAACACGGCCTGGACAGCGGAACTTGCTTCGAAATTCTTTCCGTCGACGTCGGCGACATAGACGTCAAAGACAACGTCGGCGCCTATTTGCAGTCAGTGCAGGCCGACTCCGACAAACGCATCGCCCAAGCCAAAGCCGAGGTGCGGCGCGCCGCAGCCGTCGCCGAGGAACGCGAAATGGTGGCCCGCACAGTGGACAGCCGCAGCCGAGTCGTCGAGGCCAAATCCGTGCAGCCGCTGGCAGAGGCTTCAGCCGTCGAGGAAAGCAACTTCGGCTCGCCGCGCCCCGTCATATACTCGCTTCACGATCGCATGAGGTGGTTGTAAAAACGCCAATGTCAACAAATAATTTGGACATTCGCACGTATTTGCGAAATTTGAGTTGACATTGTGGCACTGACAAGCTAAGGTAAGGGCTTCGGCCGAAAAAATCATAAATTTTGGGCCGTGGATCCGCCGATTCGGCATGGTTAATTGTCCTGAACGGCAGCAAAAGTTTTCTGGGTTCAGGATAGACTTGAATGGTTCCTGTAGCAAAACGAAAGATGGCAAATTGAGGAGGTCTGAACATGGGTACCCGCACACTGCTTTCGGATACAAATCCAAATCGCAAAATTTCGCGAAAACTTTACGTGCTTTTCGTTCTTGCCGCAGCGGTGTGTGCCACACTCTGCCTGATCCCGCCGGCATCGGCACAACAGGAAGAAGACGAGGACGAACCGCCGCCGATCCGC
>JBMCIU010000132.1:0-5364 GCA_048616755.1 Verrucomicrobiota bacterium | reverse complement strand
GTTCAACCGAACACCGATTTCGGGGTAACCCGCAACACTTTTGCAGGTTCACCGCCTCCTTTCACATGGTAATCTCCGGCCTTGGCCGGCACGATGCAGGCACTTAAGGACGGAACAGTCACACTGCCTGCAGATGTCTCAACACCGACGGTTTGCCCAGTAGGGCAAAGCACGTGCGGCGCTGTTCCGTTAGTTCTACCGAAAAAATAATCGGTCAAACGCAGTTCGTCAACATCAAAATCCGGAGAAATATTAACGAGAGGAATTTTTCGGCTGCGATCAATGGGCTGGACATCACTGCGGATTCGGCTGGCCGCGCGCTCTGCAAACCGGATTTGGCGTACCGCCTGCTCCGAATCGCCGACCGCCGCCTTCCATGAGCTAACCGTGTGCCGAGCCGCGGATGGATGCGCAATCTCCAACAGAACACAACCGGCGTCGGCCGCAAAAACTACACCGGGCGCCATGAAGAACGCATCGCCCGCAGGCGCGGGAAAAACACGCAGCAAATTCCACAAATCCGCTGAATCAAGGGCGCCCATAAACTGACCGCGGGTTACCCTGTGCTGAATTCCGACCGCCACCTGCGCGTCACCCGCAGGTGTCACCGAGAACCAAAACAAACTATTGCCCACCCGGCGGCCTTCCGGCGAAACACAGACTTGCAGCGGCTGACGCTCGCATGTTTCAAAAACACGAAGTTGGATGGGAAAGGTGCTGCAGTCACCGGCCTGACGGCCCACCAAGTCCGAACCGTCTCGGACGATCAGATCGCCCAGCACGCTGGTTTCCTCACGGCGGCGCACAGTCTGCTTGTGCGGCGCACCTCCGGCCAAAATCCAACATTCGGCCAAGTCCGAGGGTACGTCTTCACCAAAACCATGAACGCTTGCGGCATCGGCCAGCCGTCCGGCTCGCGGGTCCGAAACACCGGCGAGAGGTTCTACCAGTATGGGGGTTGCGGTATCGGATTGCATTATTTCATCAACATGAGTTAGCGGTTTTGTATCATGCCTACATAATAGTATGGTATTGACATGAGTCAAGCCTACCCAACAGAAATCGTCAACCTCCACAACTTATAGCGCATCGTTTTATGTCGTCAGCGAAGAAAACCAAGCAGCCGGAGCCCCAGCATCCGTTGGCGCCGGCCTATCGGGAGCGGCGAATTCACTACGGCCTGCTGTTCTTTATTGCCGTCCTGTTTCTGCTTTCTCTCGTGTCCCACGACAGCCGAGATTCGGCCTTTCTGGCCGGAGGTTTGGGGACTGGGCGCATAATCCACAATTGGATTGGCCATTTTGGAGCGCGCATATCCCGGTTCCTGCTGCTGTGGTTTGGCTTTGCGTCCTATCTCCTGTCTGCGCTTTTGGTGTTGTGCAGCGCGCGGCGAATGCTCCGTCCGCGTAAGACCCGCCCGGCGAACTGGGATTACTGGATTGCCATCCCGCTCACGGCTCTCGGCGGGGCGATGCTGCTTGGCATCTGGCCCGAGGCACTGCCGACCGGAGCGGGCGCACTCAATTTGGCGGAAACACCGGGCGGCGTCTTGGGGCAACGTTTGTGCGCGCCGCGCTCGGGATGGCTGCGACTCATCCTTAATCCAACGGGCAGCGCTCTGCTCGCAACCGCCCTCACGCTGCTCGGACTGAGCGTGATATGGCTGTACGACTGGCACTCCTCGTTCCTCGCCTGGATGACCGCGCGCAAGGAAAGACGGGCAACCGAAGAACCTCAGCAAGAAACGTCGACTAAAACAGACGCCAAAAGCAAAAAGCGCGCCAAGGAAATTCCCGACGAAGCCCGCCGAAAAGCCGCCGCACGCCTGCGCGAAGAAATCCCCGCCCCAAAACAAGACGCTCCCCAAAAAACCGCCGCAGCAACTGCCGGAAAAAATGCAAAATCCAAACCGGCGGATGGAAAAACGCCAAAAAGTGCGCCGCCGCCACCCCCGGCCGCCGAACCCCCGGCAGCAACCAAAAAAGCGGGCGCGCCTAAATCCGTCAAAACCAAGTCCGGCGAAGAATTTACCCTCCCCACGATAAAGTTGCTCAACCCAACCGGCGCCAAAATCTCCGGCGCGGACAGCGACGAGATTAAACAACGCAAAGAAATCCTCCAAGCCACCTTGGACAGCTTTGGCATCGACGCGAAAGTCAGCGACGCCACCAGCGGACCGCGCGTAACCCTCTTCGAAGTCCTGCCCGCACCCGGAGTCAAGGTCGAGCGCGTCAGCCAGATCAGCCGCAACATCGCCATGGAGCTGCGCGCAATCAGCCTGCGCATGCTCACCCCCATCCCCGGCAAAAAGTCCGTCGGCATCGAGCTGCCCAACGAAAATCCGGAGACGGTCACGGTCTACAACCTGATGACCTCGCGCGAATGGGAAAAGTCCAAGGCCGGCATTCCGCTGCTGCTCGGGCGCAACATCCGCGGCGAAGCCGTCATCCTCGATCTGAATACCGCCCCTCACCTGCTCATCGCCGGCGCCACCGGCAGCGGCAAGTCGGTATGCATCAACCTGCTGATTATCTCCATGCTGTATCGCTTCACACCCGATCAGTTGCGCATGATCCTTATTGATCCCAAGGTGGTCGAATTCAGCTGCTACAAGACGCTGCCGCACCTGATCACGCCGGTGATCTCCGACACCAAAAAAGTGCCCCTTGCTCTGCGCTGGGTAATCAACGAAATGGAACGACGCTACCAAATCCTCGCCAAAGCCGGCGTCCGCAATCTGCCCGCCTTCAACAACCGCAAAAAACCGGCCGAGCCGGTTCTCGACGACGAGGGCAACCCGCTGCCCGACCACCTGCCCTTCATCGTAGTGGTCATCGACGAATTGGCCGATATTATGATGACCGCCAAAGCCGATGTCGAAACCTCCCTGGCGCGCATCGCGCAGCTCTCGCGCGCCGTCGGCATACACACCATCATCGCCACCCAGCGCCCCAGCGTCAACGTCATTACCGGAACCATCAAGGCCAACTACCCCACCCGCATCGCCTTCCAGGTCACCTCGCAGGTGGACTCGAGAACAATCCTGGACGGCAAGGGCGCCGAATCTCTGCTGGGGCGCGGCGACATGCTTTTCCGCCCGCCGGGAGCCTCGAACCTGGAACGAAACCAGGGAGCACTTGTCGATGACGAGGAAATCGAGCGCATCGTCGGTTTTCTGGCCGAACAGGGCGAACCGCAGTTCGAAAGCGACGTCTTTAAATCCGCGCAGAGTGCCGGAGGCGCTCAGCCGGGACTCGGAGACGAAACCGGCGAGGAAGACGAAGAGCTCATTCAGCAGGCCATAGAAATCATTAAACGAGACCGTCGTCCCACCACCAGCTACATCCAACGCTGCCTGCGTATCGGGTACAACCGGGCGGCACTGATTATTGAAACTCTCGAACAGCGCAACGTCATCGGACCTCAGGTCGGCACCGCGCCCCGAGAAATCTTGATTGACACCGATCCGCAAGACACCAACGACGACGACCAGGGAGACATCCCCGATACCCCCGACGACGAGCCTAGCAGCGAAGACAACGGCAAGGAATAACTCCCCCGAAAACCGCACCGCACAGGACATCCCGAACCATGGCACCAGAAAAACGGCGCAAACAGCAGCATTTCTCGTTCACCTGGGACGACCCCGCCGAACCCCCGCCGCCACGCCATGCCGAACCGCAACCGCCGCAACCTCAGGATTCAGCCATGCCCCCATCCCGCGAAAACAGCCCCAACAAAGCCGAGGTCCACTCGACGTCCGACGCCGAAGAATATCCAACGCCCCCCCCCCCACAACACCAAGAAACCGACACGCCCGGTCCCCAGGCAGGCGCGCTAGGCACTCCAAGACCGCGTCCCGCCAACAATGCCGACGACGACACCCCTAAAGCCGAAATTCCTCCCGACACCATCTCGGAACTGACCGTCGGCCAAATTATGCAGGAAGCGCGCGGACAAGTGAATCGAAGCGTCGCCCAAGTTGCCCAGCGCACCCGCATCCCCCCATCCTTTTTGTACAACCTCGAAGCCGACCACCTCGACCGGTTGCCAGCCCTTATCTACAGCAAGTCCCACGTCCGCCACCTTTGCCAAGATTACGGACTGGACCCCGAACCCGTTCTCGAAAAATTTCTCGCCGCCGTCGGTGCCGAACCACCAAAGCCAAAAAACAGGCGCAAGACAATTCGCACCGATGCGGACGATGAAAACGCGCCTGTGGCCTACCACCTTCCGCCCGACGAAGATGTCACGGAAAACACAAGTCGATTCCGAAATATTCCCGCGCGCGCCATCGGCGTCGGGCTTGGCGCCCTCGCATTGCTGCTCGCTCTGTTCATGGTCGTGCAAACCCTGCGCAACCGCGACACAGGCGAGGAAACACCAACGACCCCCGCCGCCGCCTCGGCGCCAGCGGAAATCGACTACGAGCGCTTCGTCGTGCCCCAGGTGCTCCCGATCAAACAACTGCCCATGCCCGGCGAATCCGACTAACCAATCCCGCGACACAAGTCAATCCCGCACCCAATTCAGCATGCCTTCTGAAACAACCCATCTTCCCTGGGAGAACGCAGGCGAATCCGTTCTTGTGGTCGCCCATCCCGACGACGAAGCCCTCTGGTTCAGCGCCGCGGCTTCGCACGTTGACCGCATCATCATCTGCTTCGCCCCGCCCGGCGCGGAGACGGGAACGGCTGCCGCGCTCAGGGACTCATTCCCGCTGGCTCACACTGAATTTTTGAACCTGTCCGGATTCCGCGGCTACTCCCGTCGCCATTTCGCCCTCCCCTTAAGCACGCGTGCGGGGTTGCTGCTGTGGGCAAAGCCGCACAGCGAATGGCGCTACCGACTTAATGCGCGGCGACTCAGGGAGTTGCTGGCGCCACGACTTTCGTCAGAAACGCGCGTAATCACGCACAGCCCCTGGGGCGACTACGGCCACGAGGAACACGTGCAGGTGCATACCGTGCTGAGCACCCTGGCCCGCGAGCATTCATTCCAGCTCTGGCACACAAACTACGCCGCCAGCAAATCCCTGACGTTGTTGCGCCGCACCGCCTTTCGCCGGCAATGCAGCTGCGCCACAACCTCCACCAATCCCGAGTTGCTCGCCCGCATGAAAGCCTTTTACATCAAACACAATGTATGGACTTGGCACACCGAATGGACCGGATTCGAGCAGGAAACCTACATCCGCCCGAACCTCGACAGCGCCATGCGCGCGTACACCCCCAGCCATCCATTGAACCTGTTCAAACTGCACTACTAAAAAAACGTGGCACTGGCTTTCCAGCCGGTGGGTTCCTCGCGGCACTGGCTTTCCAGCCGGTGGGCTCCTCGTGGCACTGGCTTTCCAGCCGGTGG
>JBMCIU010000131.1:0-5426 GCA_048616755.1 Verrucomicrobiota bacterium | reverse complement strand
GGAAAGCCGGAGGTACGGGACTCCGCCTGGAAAGGCGAAGCTACGGGGTGCTCCGGCTGGAAAGCCGGAGGTACGGGGCTCCGCCTGGAAAGGCGAAGCTACGGGTGCTCCGGCTGGAAAGGCGGAGGTGCGGGGTAAAATCTTATGACGGAATCGCTGTGGATGGGCAATTCCGGTCGTTGCGGAACCGAAGAGCGCGCGCTATGGTAAGCGGATCGCGACCGACATCCTTCGACGGAAAAATGGGGGGAGCACCCTCCGCTTGATGGCAAGTTGACGAAACATGCAGCCAAATGCTCGATGTTCTGTTCTCGACATGAATACTCCGAATATTCTCTTTATCTACCTCGGCGACGATCTTCGGCAAACCCGGAATCTCTACGGTGAGTATCCGGAGATCGTGCGGGAATTCAACGCCAAACTGGAAAAAGCCGAATGTAGGCGCCACTCAGTGCAAGCCAATCTATCCCGGCACCCTGCCGTGTAGTCAATATCAGCAAGGATACCCCCGACCATGAATGAAGAACCCGCTCTCTACGGCGCAAATGCCCAAGACCACGGTGCGCGCGCCGACGGCACGATTGACGACGCCCCCGCGATACAGCAACTGTTGGACTCCGGAATTCCGCTGATTTATTTCCCTGCCGGACAATACTTGATTGGCGAAACGCTGCGCCTGCCCTCGAACACGCGGATTCAGGCCCACGCCTTCGCCCGCTTTCGCCTGGCCGACGGCGCAGGCAAGGACGCGAATTCCTTCCTGCTCTGCAACGCCAATCTCGACAGCGGCAATGAAAACATCTCGGTGCAGGGAGGTATCTGGGACGGAAACAACGAAAACAATCCGCGCGGCGAGGAATCCGACCGCAACGGGTTCACCGGCGCCATGATCAATTTCCGCAATGTCCAAGGCCTTACATTGCTCGACATGAGGCTGAAGAATTCGACCGCCTATCATACCCGGATTTCGGGCACGCGCGACTTCCGCATCGAGCGCCTGCGCTTCGAAGACACGATTCAGGCCCGAAACCAGGACGGAGTGCATATCGCCGGATGTTGCGAGGACGGGCTGATCCGCGACATCTCCGCCGTCGGCGAATCCTGCACCGGCGACGATTTGATCGCGCTCAATGCCGACGATGCGCTCGACCGCTCGGAAACGCGCGGCAAACTGGGCGGCCCCATTCGCCGGGTTCGCATCCACGGCCTGCGCGCCCAAGACTGTCACTCCTTCGTCCGGATGGCCTCGGTCTGGTCGGACATTGAAGATATTGAGATCAACGATGTCCGCGGCGGTTGCCGGGTCAATGTGATCAATGCCGACGCGCTGCGCTTTTGCGCCGGTCCTCTGTTCCGTCGCGACGACAAGCGGTACGCGGGCGGCGCCGGACTGCTCCGCGGCATTCGGCTGCGCAATGTTGCCGTCTACAAATCAGCGGTCGATGACAAGCCGTTTCTGAGGCTGGACGAACGCATGGAGGACTTTGAGGTGGAGAATTTCGCGCGATTGTCCGAGGCGGACGTCGCTCCGGGTGCCCCCACCATCCAGGTCGCCTTCCAAAGCACCGACAGTATCCTCTTGGAGGGCATCCGTTCCGAGGATGTCGAACGTTGCGAGAAATCGTCGTCCTGCACGCACTTTGCCGCGAGCCGAATGCCCGGCCCAAACTCCGCGAATGAGGCCTTCCGGGTCGAGGCGGGAATCGAACCCGCCGGGCGGTTCTATGCCTGGTGTCCGCAGTTCGACCGTTTCCGGGTTGAACAGTCCCGCATCGAACCATTGCCCGATCCGGATTGGATGGTCGCCAAAGGTCAATACAAGGGATGAGCCGAAGCAGAAATCGTCCCTGCTGTGCGCGAAAAGGGGATATTACTGTTTGCCGCCGCCATTTTTTCCGCGGTCAAAGCCTGACAAGTCAGAGTATTTCGCATTCGTTGCCGGAGCATGCGACGGCTTGGTCGACCGAGGTGGTGTCCTCTTCCTCCTTCAGTTGCGTGTAGTCCACATGCTTGAATTCACGTTGCAGGTCTTCCCAAAGTTTGCAGTTGTGGACTCGTTTGAGGCAGCGGGTCATGGCCAGCAGGTCGTTGTTGAAATAGTTGCGCGCGAACTTGCGGGCGCGGCGCAGCCAGTCTCTTTTTGCGGAATCGCCGTCGGCGGCGGCATCTCGACCCAGGACCGCGGCGCAGGCATTCCAGAGCTGATTGTCAAAGGCGTGCATCCCGTCGACGATTAGTCCCGAGGCCATGATGGCGCCGACACCGTACTCGTCGACGATTTCACGCGCGGTGAGGACTTCGCAGAAGGGGGCCTGGGGGTAGTCGACGTCGCAGCCGTCGGGCAACAGGGAGATGCCGGCGAAGGCGTCGCGATGCTTGTAGATGTAATCGGCAACATCATCCCATTCCTCGGGTCGAACGACGACGGTGTTGGAGACGTTATGGCTGAGCCACGGCTGGGCGCAGTGCTCGGAGCGTTTGCCGGTGTCGACCCAGTTTTTTTTCGTGAAGCGGACGTATTCGAGCATATCGAGCGCGCCCACGTCGCGGCGGGTTTTGGCGTGCGGATCGGCCTCGATGCAGAAGGTAAGCACGACATCGGTGCCGTTGGGATTCCATACGCTCTTTTCCACCGCCAACGGATTTTTTCGCCGGAAGAAGGAGACGACCGGTTCGTTTACGCCTGCCTGCGCACGACGCAGGTACCGGGGAGCGTAATGGGGGTGAATCCCCGAGCTGGTACCCAGCATGGAACTGGTGGTCCCGGCAGGTTTTACGCAGGTTGTTCGGGCGGCGGGATTGAGCCCGACACGGGCGGCTACTTCGGCGTTTGCTTCGAGCACCCGGCGGGCGGCCTGCTGCTGCAGCTCGGCGTCAAAGGAGATGGTCGGGTTGTCCATCATGCCGGTCATCGAAACGCCAATAAGCGCTTCCCGACGGGCGATTCGTTCACTGGCTTCGCCCAGATAATCAAAACGGGTGTAGTCCGCCTGCAGGGTGCCGAGGATGGCGGCGGCGCGGGCCGCGGCGTCAAAGTCCGCCTTGGATGCGGCCATCTTCATATTGATCTCGGTCAAATTGCAGAAAGCCCATCCGGATTCGCCGTCGATTTGCGGATAGAGGCCGATTTCAACGCAGGGATTGTAGACTGTTTCGGTGTCGTCAGCCCAGACAAAGCCGGGTTCGCCGTACTCTTTAACTTGCTGAACCAAGTGCTGGAATTCATCGCGGTCGGCTTGCGAGCGCAGTAGCATGGCCGAGTTGTTCGAGCGTGCGCGCTGCGGGTTTTCGGAAAACCAGTTGCCGGTTTTGGCGGCGCTCATATCGGCGTCGTCGGGGGAAAACAGGCAGATGGCGGCGCTGCGTCGGACACCGCCCGCCAGCACCGCGTCGGAGGCGTGCATGACAATGTCGTACGCGTCAACCGAACGCAAGCGGGGCTGGCCGCTCGCGACGCAGCGGCCCAGCAGATTGCGGACCATCTCGAGGCTGCGTTTCAACGGTTCCGGTCCCGGAGCGCGTCCGACCCCGGAGGAAAGCCGCGAGCCGCGCGGGCGAATGTTCGAGAAATCGAACTCGACGGCGGTGTCCGCAAACTCGGGCATCGGCGCGGCGCTAGTGAAATAGCCGGACAGCAGAACGCCCAAGGCATCGGCCCAGCCCTCGATGCTGTCCGATATCGTGAATGTTCGAGGCGCTTGCGAGGGCGCGGATATCTCGGGCAGGCAATCAATGTGATGCCGCTGCACAGAGAAGCCGACCCCGCACCCGCACAGCAGCAACCAGAGGGCCTCCTGAAAAAATCTGGGACGGTCGCAGTAGGAAGCCGTGCAGTTGTAGATGCGGGCGTTTTTGTCCAGAATGGGAGGACCGCCGAACTGCAGGGCGCGCTGACTTCCCAAGACGCGTCGCTCGAGCATCGGAGCGTGCACCTCCTCCAGCAGGTCTTCGACGGGAACATTTTTCTCCGCAAAGTGGTGCCTGTGCATGTCGAGCACCCGTTCCACGGCCTCCGGGTAGGTTTCACGGCGTCGCTTGTCCGGCCGATATCGGCTGTAGCGGCTAACAAAGACGTATTCCTGAAGGCTTTCGGTGCTCATTGTGTTCGTTCCTGGGGTGATGCCGGGCGTTTAGGAAAGTTCAGTTGAGATACGGGTCCAGTGCCTTGGCGACACGTTCGGCCATGATGGCGTAGCCCTCGCCGTTGGGGTGAATTTGGTCGTGTTTGCGATCGGGATCGTCGATAATGTTCTTGAGCACAGACGGGATCATGATCACCCCGCACTCGCGGCATAGCTCGCGATATGGCTTTGTGCGGCTGCCCAGCAGGCTGTCCACGGCAGTGAATGCCACCAGCGCGCCCCGCTCCTGGAATTCGGTGAAGATCCGCCGCAGATTTTCGGTCGTTTGCTCCAACGGCACGCGCCGGAGAACATCATTGCCGCCCAACGTAACCACGACCACGTCGGCGCTCAGAGAGGGTGTTTGCATCAGTGTTTCTAACCCCGTTTCCGAAGTCATTCCGGGAGTTCCGAGGACCTCGACCGTCCGCCCGATTTCTTGCTCCAGCCATCGCGGATAAGCCTGATCGTCGGACTCAGCGCCGACGCCCGCCACCAAACTGTCCCCATAGCACAGTACAGCGCCGGAGCCCGGCGGATCGTTGACCATGGTCCACGTGTTCAGCCGCCGTTCGTTCCAATACGAGAAAACCAACATCCCAGCCACTACGGCGACGGAAAAAAGCAGGTATTTGCCATTGATCATGCGTCAATCTCCTAAACGAATCGTTGCTCTCCAGACATAGTTTCAGACGGTGACGACGGCTGTCAAGTTCCCCAACACTCGCGGAACGCGACGGAATCCAAAAGCCGTAATTTACCATCACGTATTTGCCCTTTCCATCTGCAGAACCGTAGAGTTGGGCTTCCGACCGTTGCACACTCGCATTTCCATTGAGCCAAGTGCCCATGTGAGAAATCGCAACACACCGCTCAGCGAGATGGCCAATTGCACCCGTGGATTCCGGCCCGACGCTTAGCCCGGGGAGGGTTGGCGCTTCACTTTTTCCGATACAGCCTTGCTTGCCCGGACGCCAACGGTCCCAGGCCGGGGGCGGCGCCGACACCGATCCAAGATGAGGGCAGTTCCAGAGGCCGTTCCGTCTTGCCGAAGTTGGCGACAAACAGGTATTCCAAACCGTCGCAACCGCATACGACAACCCCGCACAGATCGGCTTGACCGCCGTCCCACGGTGTGGCGTCGCCGGCGAAACGTTTGGTTTCCGCCGCATCCACGGATGACAGGACGGCCCAGCCCGCGTCCAGAAAGAGGCTTTCGGGATCCAACATTTGAGGGTACCCCTCGAAGCCGCCCCAACAAAGTTCGTCGACGAACAAACTGTGGTATTTGCCGCCGCGGCGTTG
>JBMCIU010000130.1:0-5434 GCA_048616755.1 Verrucomicrobiota bacterium | reverse complement strand
CCCTGTACTGGTATTAGTACCTGGCGGCGCCCTCGACGCCAGTTTCGGGCCGGGCACGGGGGGCAGCGCCCTATACTGACAGAGGGGCAGGGTACGGTCAGCAGGGATAATCCACGGTGACCACGCTGTTGCAGTCGCCCAAGCCGTTTTTGCAGTGGTTTTCCGCTGTCGGGTCGGCCTGCCATTCGCCGTCGACGACGAACTTGTACTGGTAGGTTCCGGGCTTCAGCGGCAGTTTGCGTCGAAACGAGCCGTCTTTGACCTTTTGCATGCGGTTGGCGGCAGCGTCCCAATCATTGAAGTCGCCGGCCAAAAAGACCTTTGTGGCTTCGGGTAGCGCATCGCAGATGAATGTCACGGTCTTCTTCTTTGGGTCGAGTTTCACGGACATGAATCTACCTCCTGAAAATTTTAATCCCGTCCAACATCAAGGGTGACGAGCCTGTAAACACGCAGGCTTCGGCGTAGTATAGTGCGAAGCGTGTTTTTTGTCAATCAGCCATCATAGGGTTTCCATGGATTCTGCGCGTGTCTGCCGCCGTTGGATCATGGATTTTGTGCTATGTATCTCTTTTGATTACAAGCAGTTGTAATGACAAATTTCAATAGATTTTTGGCAGATTCAGATTTGATGAGGACGACAATGCACATTTTGACCAACGAGTATACGGTGATCGATCCCTGGTTTGGGCGGACGCGCCGCCCGCTGGAGATGGATATGGGCTGCGGCAAGGGGGCGCTCACGCTGGCTTTGGCCGCGCGCTTCCCCGACCGGTTGATTGTCGGGACCGATCTGATGATCGGACGCCTGCGAAAAGTGCAAAAGGCATCCGAGCGGGCGAGATTGACCAATATAGAGCTGTTGCGCGCGGAGAATGCGCAACTGGCCGCCTTTCAGTTGCCGGACCGATGCGTATCCAGGTTGCACATTCTGTGTCCCGACCCTTGGCCGAAGGCCCGACACAGGTCCAAGCGCTTGATTACCAGCGAATTCCTGGGATGGGTGCACCGCATCCTGGTGCCGGACGGAGTCCTGCACGTGTCAACCGACCATCGCCCCTACGTCGAGACGCTCGAGCGCGTGGTCAGCCGGTCTCGCCTGTTCGCGTCGGATACCGGCGTCATTGCGGACATCGCGGATATAGAAACCGGCTTTGAGGCTCAATGGCGCTTGCAGGGCAAGCCCGTTCCGCATCTGGGCTATCGACGACTCGCCTGAATCAGGATGATTACTTGTCTTTTTTGTTAAAGAGTTTGGAATACTCGTCATCAAGCTCGTCGACGTTTTCCGGTGTGATCAGCAGGTAGCGTTGGGCAAACGCCTCGTCCACATTTTTGGGCGGTTTTTCCTGATCATAGTTGGCGTCGGGATGATAGGCGACGGCCGCAACCACTGCTCCAGCCTTGATCGCACCGTAGTATTCGCTGACCGAGCCGCGGGTCAGAACCACTTTCGGCGCATCGGATTTTCGCCAGAAGTCCGCATCGAAAATATCTATGGGCATTTCGGATATGGCGATTAGCAGATCGGCCTCCCCAACGTATTCTTCAAGCATCTCGTCGAGTTTTTCGGCCGTAAACCACTCGGACGTGGGCTCGATCCCGTACATCATTTCTTCCGGCGGATATGACATGTCATCCCCGGCGCTTTCCATTTTTTCCATTTGCTTGCGCATTTCCTCCGCCTGTTCCTTGACTTCCGGGGGAGGTTCCGGAACCAGGCGGTCGAGGATTTCAATAGAGTTGTCCAGCTCCTTGTTCAGAGCCTTCATAAACACGTCCACATGGGGATCCTTCATTTCGATGGGCTCATAGGGCATAAGGAAAACTGCGCGTTGCCCATCGAACTGTTCGGAAAGATACCGGCCGAGTTTTTGTCCGCGGACTTCGCGATAGCGTTCGGCAATCTCGCGAACCTTCTCGGCGCTTGGCCCGCCGCCGGTGAACAGAGAGCTGAGGGCAAGCAGCAAGGCTATAACCGCCCCCGCAACGGTAACGGGCTTGCCCCATTCCACGCCTTGTTTGGATTTCTTTAGTCCGAAGACCATGACTGCTGCAGCGGCCAGCATGAGGATTACGGTGAGAATGTTCATTGTGCTTTCCTTTCCTTGTTCGTTTGATGGTGTGACTGTTTTGGCAGCCGCGAATCCGTCGCAACTGCCTCAAAAACATATTCTACCAAAGTTTGCAAAAAAACCAAGCCCTCTTCGGCGATGGCATCATTTTTTTATTTCGAGGAGGATTTTCAATTTTCGGCACTCGCCTTGCGAGGCTTCGTGCAAATTCGGCGCGATACGGTATAGTTCGACTTTTTACCGTCGCGCCCGCAGGCGGGCCGGACAAGATCGAACCAGAGGTGAACGATTGAGCAGAATGCAACCCCAACGACTTTTACTGGGCGACGAAGCCATTGCCCAAGGCGCATTGGACGCCGGCGTTTCAGGCTGTTATGCCTACCCGGGAACGCCGTCCACGGAGATACTGGAGCACGTTCAACGTGCCCCGGAGACGCGCGAACGCGGCATTCACCATGATTGGTCGTGCAACGAAAAAACGGCGATGGAGGAGGCGCTTGGCCTGTCGTATGTCGGCAAGCGGGCGCTGGTGTGCATGAAGCACGTGGGGCTGAATGTTGCCGCGGACGGATTTGTCAATGCCGCCGTCACGGGTGTGAATGGCGGCGTAGTCGTGGCAGTCGCCGACGATCCGTCGATGCACTCGTCCCAGAACGAGCAGGACTCGCGTTTCTACGGACAGTTTGCGTGCGTGCCGGTGTTCGAGCCGGGCGATCAGCAGGAGGCGTACGAGATGGTTCGCCGCGCCTTTGATCTCAGCGAGGAGCTGCTGCTGCCGGTGCTGGTGCGTTTGACCACTCGGCTGGCTCATTCGCGCGCCAATGTCGCTCCGGCACCTGCCAGGCCGCAGAATTCGTTGCGATTTCCCGACAATCCCCGCCGGTATATTCTGTTGCCGATGAATGCTCGCAAAGCCTACGCCGAGTTGCTGGACAAGCAACCGGGGATGACGGCCGCCGCCGAGCAATCGCGGTACAATTCCCTAACGCCGGGCGGCGATTCCTCGCTGGGCATCATTGCCTGCGGGATTACCCGCAACTATTTAATGGAAGCATATGGCGAGCAAACCTGTCCCCATCCGGTGTTGTGCATCCGCCAGTATCCCGCGCCGCCCAATTTACTGCGACAGTTGCTTGACATGTGCGAGGATGTTCTGGTATTGGAAGAAGGCATGCCGGTCTTGGAGCAACAACTGGTCGGTCCCGCGGGCCCGTCAGAACACATCCGGGGACGCTTGAGCGGACATTTGCCGCGCCGCGGCGAACTGGATCCGGATTCGGTTGCCGTTGCCCTCGGCTTGGCGCCGCCCGCGGCGCAGCCGCCACTTCCGGCGGCGATCCCCCCGCGGCCCCCGCGCTTATGCGACGGATGCGGGCATGTGGAATCGTACCAGGCTCTGCGCGAAGCTCTTGAGACAATGCCGGATGCGCGCGTTTTTTCGGATATTGGCTGCTACACCCTGGGGGCTCTGCCGCCGTACGAAATCATTGACACCTGCGTCGACATGGGCGCTTCCGTGTCTATGGCCAAAGGGGCGGCGGATGCCGGGCTACACCCGTCAATCGCGGTTCTCGGAGACTCTACATTCACCCATTCGGGCATGACGCCGCTTTTGGACTGCGTCTGGGAGCAAACCCCGGTGACCATTATTATTTTGGACAACAGCACCACTGCCATGACCGGCGGACAGGACTCGCTGGGCTCCGGACGGTTCGAATCCATCGTGCGCGGAATCGGGGTGGACCCGCGCCACACCCGTACCCTTACACCGCTGCCCAAGGAACACGACGTCAACGTCGCGGCCATTCGCGAGGAGTTGGAATTTCGCGGACTGTCGGTCATTATTCTGGCGCGCGAGTGCATTCAGAGCGCGCGGCGCCGTCAAAAACAGGGACAAACGCAAGTATGAAGCAGGATATCGTATTGGCGGGAGTCGGCGGGCAGGGCATTCTCACTCTGGCCACTGCCGTTGACCGCGCCGCCCTGGCCACAGGGCTGAATCTGAAGCAATCCGAGGTTCATGGCATGGCCCAGCGCGGCGGGGCTGTGACCGCGCACCTGCGCATCTCCGAGCACGTCATCTGGTCGGATCTGATTCCCCGCGGCGGCGCGGACGTACTGCTGTCTCTGGAACCGATGGAGGCGTTGCGGCAACAGGGCGCAGTGGCGCCCGGCGGCGTCATCGTTTCCAACACGAATCCGATCGCCAACATTGACGACTACCCGGATGTCGACAGCCTCGTCAACGAGCTGAATCAACGCCCGTGCACGGTTTTGCTCGACGCGAACGCGATCGCCCGCGAGGCGGGACACGTGCGCTCGGCCAACATGGTCATGCTGGGGGCGTTGTCTGTCTTTTTGCAGGTTGATACCGGTGCGCTGCGCGATGTCGTCCAGGAACTTTTCGCGGTCAAAGGCGCACAAACATCGGATGTGAACCTGCGCGCCTTTGATGAAGGTCGCGCCGTTGCGGACGCGATCCGCGAACGAGGACGAGGGTGATTTGAATATGTGCACTACGATGACCACCGACGTTGCCGAGGGATTTTACCGGCTGTTTGGACGCGAGCCCAACGTTATTTCTCGCGCGCCCGGACGACTGGAAATCCTCGGCAATCATACCGACTACAACGAGGGTTTCGTCCTGAGCGCGGCCGTCGACAGGGCCACGACCATCGCCGCAGCTCCAAGCGAGGATCCCAAACGATGCCGGATGGTCGATCTGCGCGCGGACTCCAGTCGCGAATTTCGCATCGACCAACTCGACGAGCCCGCCGAAGGCGATTGGGCCAACTACATCAAGGGCTTGGTTGCCGAGCTGCGCAAGCGCGACATTGCCGTCGCTCCCTTTGATCTGGTCCTGACCAGTACCGTGCCCCTTTCCGCCGGCATGAGCAGCTCGGCGGCGCTTGAGATGGCCGCCCTGACCGCCATCGACGCGCTCGACAATCTCCAACTGCCATGGCTCGAAATGGCAAAGATCGGGCAGGCCTGCGAGAACGAGTATGTGGGCGCGAACACCGGCTTGATGGACCAGTTCAGCTCGCTGCGGGGCGAGGCGGGACGGTTGGTCTTCTCCGACTTTCGCTCGCTTGAGGTGCAGACCGTTCCCTTTCCGGACGAGTGCGCCCTGGTGGTGGCCAACACCAATGTTAAACACGTGCTCACGGGCGCCTACAACGAACGGCGGCAGCGCTGCGAGCAGGCGGTTTGCGAACTCCGCAACGCCGGACTTAATTCCATCACCGCCCTTCGCGACGTCTCTCTGGATCAGCTGTTGGCGAATTGGGGCAAATTGGATGTCACCGCCGCCCGCCGCGCGCGTCGATGGGCGGAAAGAGCCCGAAGTTGACGTTCAT
>JBMCIU010000129.1:0-5444 GCA_048616755.1 Verrucomicrobiota bacterium | reverse complement strand
GTACAGCATGTCTTCGCCCTCGAATCGCACTTGAAAGCCGCCCTCTAGAGAGTCCACCGGCTTGAGTTCCGGAGTCTTTTTTAACTCGGAACGGAGCTGCTGGAGAAGTCCCTTTTGCAGGGATTCGGCCTTTTCCGCGGGCAACAATACCTCGACCGACGGATCTTCGTCCTCGGATGTCGCCGCTTGGTGGGCGAGTTCGACGACCAGCGAGGCTATGTCCTTGTCGGTCAGCGCCTCGCCCGCGGTGGCTTTGGCAATGCGCTTGATGCGCTCCTCCAATTGACGACGCAGAGACAACAGCGTGTCGCGTGCGGCCTGCCGCAGTGCTTCCTCGCCCTTTTGCTTGAGCAAGTCAGCCTCATGCTGGGCATCCGAACGGATCTTTTCACCATCCTCCTTGGCCTGGGATAGAAGGCGTTCGGCTTCCTCCTTGGCTTCCTTGAGGATGCGGTCGCGTTCGGCGTCCGCCTCCTTGACTCCCTCATCCTGAATTCGGTCCAACAGAGCCTGTAGGTCCTCGGGCATTGTTCGCTCCTGTCCTGAATTGGCGTTGCTTTCGCGCGTGGAACCGGTACTATATTCAGGCAACCCAGCATTGCAACAGTGTGCGGAGCGCTGTACCATGGGACGTATGGATTTCGGGGAGCTACAGTACCCGTTGCATTTTTCGCAGCCGTTCGCCGTTCGCGGTTCGGAAACTTTCAATAGTGAACAGAACCCCCTTTTTTCAACTCTGATCTGAACCGGGAACTGTTACCATTTTTCAAGGAGGACAGGTATGACCACGCACGCATTCACGCACTACAGTCACGACAATCTGACCGCTCCCCTATATGTGGCGGTCGACGCGGAGGGCACATGGGAGTTTCCAACTCTCGAAAAGCGCGGAGACGGGCAATGGCGGGGAGACTGGACCATTCGGCGCGGACCCAATTTGTGTACCGGACGCTTGACGCTTCAGCTTGATAAATCCACCGGCGCCTATGACCTCGAGTTCGAATCATCTCATCCGGTGCGCGTGCGGCTGTCGCTCGGCAGTCCGGTTGACGCCACACCCTACCACCTCCTCCCCGGCGTTCTTTTCGGTGACAACAACCTGGCTAATGTAACCCGCCGTATCTTTCCGCATTTGACGCGCGAGCGTCCCGAGCTGGTCAATTGTTCGACCTACTGGGAATTCCGCGCCGACCGCTGTTCTTTGCCGGTATCGCTGATGTGCTTCGACGGCGGAGTGGCGGCCGTGTCCTGCACCCCGTACACGGATGTGTCCGACGAAGTCGAGCGGGAAACGGGCGACATGGATTTTGTCAAAAACGGGGTGATCGCACAGCTCGCCACCGGCACCATGCCCGCGAGCTGCAGCGCGAGTTGCGGATATCGCAACCTGCCCGCGACATACCTGGCCAAGGGTAACTTTCTGCCCATCACGGAGCATCGAACCGCCCAAGGACGCATGCAGGGGCGGCTTTTTCTGCGCGCGGCGAAGGACAGATTGGCGATTCACGGAATCATTGAAGAACTCTATGCCGAACTGCGCGAACCGCCGCAACCCCGCGTTACCCGTTCCGAAGCGGCCCGTATACTTGCCAAAGCCCTCGTCGGACCCGGCTGGCACGAGGAGGACGACAATTGCTACGACTGGCGGCAGGTCCCGGGAACCACGACCAAGGAGAACTTCCGGGGCGCCAATGACGACATTGCCTGGACCGGCGGCATGGCAACTGCCTATCCCCTCCTGCTTGCCGGAGAGCAACTCGAACTGCCCGAATGCACCGAAAAGGCTCTGCGCGTCATTGACCGCATCGCCGATCCCGCCTCCATCAATCCCGCTACGGGCCTGCTTTGGGATGTGGTAGGCAAGCGCAGCGGCCGCCATGCCAACGGCTGGTGGGCGGGTGCTTTCGGAGCGCATCATTTCGCCTACACCAACGGCGAAGCGCTCAGCTATATCCTTAAGGCCTACCGCCTTGTGCGTGACCGGATGGATCTGGACCGCGAGACCTGGCTGCATACCGTCGAGCGCGTACTCGAGACGGTACTGAGCCTGCAGCGGGATGACGGCGGCTTCCCCTACGCCGTCTCCACCGAGGATGGTTCCGTGACGGTCCCGGAAGGCTTTGCCGGGTGCTGGTTCGCCGCCGCGCTCGCCGAAGCATACGACATCACCGGCAACCGGAAGTACTTGGACGCCGCTCTGCGGTCCGTCGACTATTACCGCGCATTCGTCCGGGATCTGAACTGTTGGGGTACCCCGATGGATACCTCTCTGGCCGTGGATCAGGAGGGCATCCTGAGCTTTATCCGCGCCACCGCGCGCCTCTACCAAAGCAGCGGCGAAAGTCGCTTCAAGGAGATGCTTGACGAGGGCGCTCGCTACGAGTACCTGTGGCGCTTTGGCTTCCGAACCCGCCCCGACGTGCCGCCCCTCAAGGACAGTCGGTGGAACAGCTGCGGCGGCTCGCTCACCTCCGTCAGCAACCCCCACATCCACCCGATGGGCATCCTTGTCTCGGGAGAACTCGCCATTCTTGCCAAAGACAGCGAGTATCACCGCAAGCGCCTGGAAGACGGCCTCGACTGGTCCGCCCTCTGCTCCGATATCTGTCCCGATCTCACCGGCTACGGCGAACTCGGCGTGGTCGGCGAGCGCTTCTGTCCCAGCGATGGGCTACTAAGCGAAACCTATGCCGATGGCACCCCCGCCTCAATCTGGTTCACCTACCACCCTTGGGGCGCCAGCTGCATGCTCGAAGGACTGCTCGACACCCTTTAGGGCGAGAGAGTGCCCTCTATAGCCCACAAACAATGAATGCAGAAAAATTGACGGCAGGCTCCTAATATGAACGTTCCCTCTGCTTTCGGAACCGGCGTCAAAACCGTGATTCACGTTCTTTGAAATCAATGAGTTTTGTCGTAGGACGGAAGAGACGACAAACGAGAGTGAGAGTATAGATCAAAGCTTAAGTCCGACATCCTTAAAAAAGAGAAGAACGCATACAAATGTTTTCCCACACGTTAATTCTTAACAAGCTGAACAAGCCGGTTCTGACTCGGTTCGCGCCGCAGCTCGGAATTGACGCATCCGGCCGCAAACCTGAGTTGGTTGAACGGATAGCCAAAGCTTTTTTGCGGCGACCATCCCGGTTGCTGGAAGCCTGCAACGATACGGAACGCCTGCTGTTGGCCGAGTTGGCGCACAATTCGCCGGCTGGCTTATCCCCAGCGACGTTTGCCGCCAAGTACGACACCCGGTTTCCGGTGTCCGGAGCCTACACATGGCGCGGGGAGGGGGCTGACTCGATCCTAGTCCTCGTGCTGGACACAGACAATCAGGATGGCACTGTTCGGCTGGCCGACGAACTGAACGAGCCGCTGCGCGCCCTCCTGTCCAAGCCGGCGCCGCCGGAGATTAGAACCGTCGCGGAGATTTCACAAGAGTACGCGTGCACTACACCGTTTTCCTCCCAAACGCGACCGATCCATGTGTATCAACCCGCCGCCCATGTATTCGAAGAATGCCGCCGCGTGCTCGGCCTCGTTCAGCAGGGAAAAATCGCCGTTTCGGCCAGCACGAAACGACCGACGGCCGCCGCTGTCAAGCGGGTTTCCGAGGTTTTGTTGGCGCCCGATTTTGATCTGCAATGCGGCGAGAGGGATGCTTTGGAGGATCCCGGCAGCGTCCGCGCTCACGCGTGGCCGGTGCTGGTGCAGCAGTGCCGATGGGCGAAAGCGGACCGAACCAAACTCGCTCTTACCCGTCGCGGGCAAAAAGTGCTGGCCGATCCCGACCCTGGTTATTGGAGTGAAAGTGTCCGATATCTGATGGACGATTCGGTCTTCGACGAACTCAACCGCATTCCCGCCATCCGCGGTCAGGGCGGACGCGGCAAACGCACTCGCACGCCTCCCGACTCCAGGAGGGAAGAGGTGATTGCCGCAACCGCGGCGTTGCCCGCCGGCGAGTGGGTTTCATTCGACGAATTTATACGCTACTTGCAGAGTCTCGGCGTGGAACTCACGCCAAACAACAGCCCTTGGAACCTGTATCTTTGCGAGCAGCAGTACGGGTATATCACCAACGTGGAAGACCTGACTCGTCAGTACGTCCGCGCCGTCCTCATGGAAACCCTAGCCACGCTTGGCCTTCTGGATATCGCCTACGTAGCGCCCCATTTTCTCTGGCCTGAGTTTGGTTATAATTGGGGCGCGGAGGGCTTGGACTACTGCAGCCGCTACGACGGGTTGCTCTACATTCGCCTCAACTCCTTGGGACAGTATAGCCATGGCTTGACCGCCGAATTCATTCCTCCTCCCATGCCGACCGTTCAGATGCGTGTGCTGCCGACCCTGGAAATCGTCGGCGTCGACCAGCAGCATCTGCCCGTGCACATCCACTCACTGCTGGAGCAATTCGCGCAAAAAACCTCGGATGCGGTTTGGAAATTGGACGAAACTCGCATCGTCGCCCACCTGGAGCAGGGCGGCAACGTGGAGACCGTGCGCGAAACCTTGGCTCAGCATACAAGCGATCCGCTGCCGGAAACCGTGAACTCTTTTCTGAACGGCATTCAGAAGCGTGCCAGCGCCGTTTCCGGGATTGAAGACGCCCTGATCATCCGCTTCAACGACAAAACAACCGCCGCTCTCATCGCCAACGACACTGCCGCCGCCAAGCTGTGCATGCCCGCCGGCGGCAAGGCCGTAGCGGTGCCGCGGAACAGAGAGCAGGCCTTCCGCACCCTCATGAAGAAAAAAGGCTACCCCATCCCCTTATCCTAACTACACTATGTCGAAACGCTGCGATCCCGCCAACCCGCTTATCGTTCAAGGTGACCACACAGTGCTGGTCGAAGTGGACGCGCCGCGCTACCAAGAAGCCCGCAACGCGCTGATCCGCTTTGCCGAGCTGGTAAAGTCGCCCGAGCACATTCACACCTACCGCTTGACCCCGCTGTCGATCTGGAACGCTCGGGCCGCCGGCGTGCCCGTGGAAGAGATGGTCGGAACGCTGCACCAATTCTCGAAGTATCCGGTTCCCGAGCATGTCGCCACCGAGTTGCAGGACTATGCCAACCGCTACGGACGCCTGCAACTCCTGCGGGACGAGGAGGGCCTGGTCCTTGCGGCGAACGACAGCGCCCTGGCTGCGGAGATCGCACACGCCAAGGAGGTCGCCCCCCTGCTGCGTCGCCTGCCGGGCGCAGGGCGGTTTCAGGTGGCCGCCGCCGACCGGGGAAAGCTCAAACTCGCCCTCGTAAAAATCGGTTACCCGGCCCACGACCTGGCGGGATACACCGAAGGGGACCCCCTGTCGCTTGAGACGCGTGCCACCACGCGGGCCGGCGACTCCTTCACCTGCCGTCCGTATCAGCGGGAAGCCGCGCAGCTGTTTAGCGCCGGGGGCCGTCCCGACGGCGGCTCCGGAGTGATTGTTCTGCCCT
>JBMCIU010000128.1:0-5455 GCA_048616755.1 Verrucomicrobiota bacterium | reverse complement strand
TGATTGCGTTTTGCCGCGAATTCCATGGCGTACAGTGGCGGACTATGCGGACAGAGGGCAGGCGGGGAAAAGGCGCTTGAGCGGACGGTTTGAGGCTAAAACGGGGGAAAAGATTGGAGCCAGCGAGCGGACTTGAACCGCTGACCTGCTCATTACGAGTGAGCTGCTCTACCACTGAGCTACGCTGGCTTCGGGAACGGTGGTTTCGAAATCTTGCGAAACTATAGCGCGGCTTCGGTCGATGTCCACTTCGATGATTGTAGAGTTTGAGCGGATAGACCGTAAGCGCTCACGGGTATCGTGCGTTTTTGGGTTCGGAGTTTCCGCATCGTGGCTCTGCCTTTTAGGCGGAGCTATTTTTTTGCTCATGGAGCAATTGGGGCGGAGTGATGGGTGGATTCACGCGGAGTTGGTCGTGGCTGTTCCTGGGGGTGTTGGTGCCCTCGGAGTCCCGCGCACCGGCGTGAAAGCCAGTGCCACGTCAGGGGGCGATACAATTCTGTATTTTTGTTTATGTTTTGCAGGACGTTTTTGTGTCATGGTGTTCGCTTGTAGTTATTAGAAATTGTCGTAACTTTTTTATCGGCAGCGTGTTGAATTTTAGTGCGGCGGATTTGGCATTGGTTTGGCTTGGGAGATGCCAGATTGTTTAACACGGAACACTGAATGCTCAATGGAGGATGTTTTAATGCAAGAGCCGTACCGACAACCGGGTTTGACCGGATTTGAACTGAAGAATCAAGCCGCCGACCCGTGCGCGGTAGGGGTGTACGATCCTTCGTACGAGCATGACAGTTGCGGGGTTGGTTTCATTGCTTCGCTGGATAATGAGCCGCGCCATGATGTGGTTCGCGACGCGATTCGCATACTGGTCAATTTGGAGCATCGCGGCGCGGTGGGCGGCGATCAGACCACTGGTGACGGCGCCGGCTTGCTGATGGGGGTTCCGGATGCCTTTTTGCGGGCATGTTTCGGTGAAGTTGGGGTGCATTTGCCGTTGCCGGGGGACTATGCGGTTGGATCGTTGTTTGTTCCGACGGACGCGAATGTTGCTCGCGCCTGCGAGCAAGTGATTGAGGAGGCGGTTGTGCGTGATGGGGCGGAGGTTTTGGGTTGGCGGGATGTGCCGGTTGAGGCGTCTGGATTAGGCGAGTTTTCGCGCCGCACCATGCCGGATTTTCGGCAGGTGATGATTGGTCGGGGGGCGATTTCCGCGGAGGATTTTGAGCGCAAGTTGTACGTTTTGCGTCGGAGCATTGAGAAGGAGACGGCGGCGTGGACGGAGGTGGACGCCAGTCAGTTTTACATTTGCAGTCTGTCAAGTCGCACGCTGGTATACAAGGGAATGTTGACCGGCACGCAGCTGGAGTCATTTTTCCCCGATTTGGCGGACGAGCGTTTTGCCACATCGTTTGCGCTGGTGCATCAGCGGTACAGTACCAATACGCTGCCCGCGTGGAGTTTGGCGCAGCCGTTTCGAATGCTGGCGCACAACGGTGAGATCAATACGTTGCGCGGCAATGTCAACCGTATGCGCGGGCGCGAAGCCACCATGGAGTCGGAGTTGTTCGGCGAGCGCGATTTGGAGCGCATCAAGCCGGTGATTCAGGAGCGCGGCAGTGATTCGGCGATTGTGGACAATGTGCTCGAGTTGTTGGTGCGCGGGGGCCGATCTCTGCCGCACTCGATGATGATGATGGTTCCGGAGGCGTGGGGGAACAAGTATCATATGAGCCAGGACAAGCGGGCGTTCTACGAGTTTCACAGTGCGATTATGGAACCGTGGGACGGGCCTGCGGCGTTGGTGTTCACCGACGGCCGGTTTATCGGGGCGACGCTGGACCGCAACGGTCTGCGTCCCGCGCGTTATGCGTTGACCCGCGACAATCGCGTGGTGATGGCCTCTGAAACGGGGGTTTTGGAGTTTGCGGTTGAGGAAGTTCGGTGCCGGGGGCGTCTTCAACCGGGGCGGATGCTTTTGCTGGACTTGGATGAACACCGACTGGTTCCGGATCGCGAGGTCAAGGCGCGGATTTCGCGCCGCCGTCCGTATCGCCATTGGGTTCGGGACAACCGCATCGAATTGCGCGGCATGCTTGCGCCGGCGTCTCCGTCGGTGGACGATCCGCAGAGTTTGCGCCGTCGGCAGGTGGCGTTTGGTTACACGGAGGAGGAGCTGAGCATGGTTCTTTCGCCGATGGCTTCGCGCGGCCAGGAGGCGATCGGCTCGATGGGCAACGACACGCCGCTGGCGGTTTTGTCGTCGCGTCCGCAACTGCTGTTTTCGTATTTCAAGCAGTTGTTTGCGCAGGTGACGAATCCGGCCATTGATCCGTTGCGGGAAGAGCTGGTGATGTCGCTGATGAGCTACGTGGGACGCGAAGGCAACATTTTAGATGAAACCCCGCAGCATTGTCGGCAGGTGAAGTTGCATCATCCAATTTTGACTCGCGACGATGTGGCGCGTCTGCGCAACGCCCGCCACTCCGAGGTTAATGCGCGGGATTTGGACATGCTGTTTCCGGTTGCGGACTCGGGCGCCGGTTTGTCGAAGGCGATCAAGCAGTTGTGCGACAATGCGGAGGACGCGGTGCGCGCCGGGACTTCGTTCGTGATTTTGACCGACCGCAATATGGATGCGGAGCGCGCGCCGATTCCGGTATTGCTGGCGGCATCGGCGGTTCACCATCACTTGATTCGCTGCGGACTTCGCACGGCGGCGGCGTTGGTTGTGGAGACCGGCGAAGCGCGCGAGGTGATCCATTTTGCCATGTTGATCGGCTACGGCACGAACGCGATCTGCCCGTATGTGGCGCTCGAAACGGTGCGCGACATGGCCGACAACAATCTTCTGGATCCGCCAACCCTGGCGGACGACGCCATCGACAACTACATCGCCGCAGTCAAAAAGGGCTTGATGAAGACGCTGAGCCGCATGGGAATTTCGACCATCCGCAGCTTTTTGGGCTCGCAGATTTTCGAGGCGGTCGGATTGGCGAAGGACTTGGTGGACACGCATTTTGCGGGCACGGCATCCAGGATTCAGGGCGTCGGCTTGGCGGAATTGGGGCGCGACACGGTCCGCCGGTACACCAAGGCCTGGCCGCAACACGGTCAGCTGCCGCGTCTTCTGGATATTGGCGGCAACTACCATGTCCGCGTCGACGGGGAAAAGCACCTCTGGAGTCCGGAAGCCATCACCAAGTTTCAGCAGGCGGTTCGCAATAATGATTTCGACAAGTTCCGCGAATACGCGGCGGAGATTGACGATCAGACGCGCAGGCACACCACGCTGCGAAGTCTGTTCTCCTTCCGGGAATCCGAATCGGTGCCGCTCGAGGACGTCGAAACCTGGGACAAAATTGTCCAACGCTTTTTCGTGTCGGCGATGTCCTTTGGTTCCATCAGCAAGGAGGCGCACGAGGCCATCTCGATCGCGGTCAATCGGATTGGCGCGTTCAGCAACTCCGGCGAGGGCGGTGAAGCCCCGGAAAGAACGCAGCCGCTGCCCAACGGCGATCTGCGCATGTCGAAAGTCCGCCAAATCGCTTCGGGACGGTTCGGGGTGACCACCGAATACCTGGTCGCGCCCCGGGAGCTGCAGATTAAGGTCGCCCAAGGGGCCAAACCCGGCGAGGGCGGGCAATTGCCCGGCCACAAGGTCACCGAGGAAATTGCGCGGGTGCGCCACACGATTCCGGGCGTGACGCTGATTTCGCCGCCGCCGCATCACGATATTTATTCCATCGAGGATCTGGCCCAGTTGATTTACGACTTGAAAACGGTCAACGCCGAGGCTCGTGTATCGGTAAAGTTGGTTTCCGAGGTAGGAGTTGGGACCATTGCGGCCGGCGTGGCCAAGGCGCGCGCGGATATGGTTCAGATCGCCGGCCACGACGGCGGCACGGGCGCTTCGCCGCTGACGGCCATCAAACATGCCGGATTGCCCTGGGAACTGGGGCTGGCCGAAACTCAGCTTAGCCTGCGGCAAAACGGCCTGCGAGACAAGATTCGAGTCCAGGTCGACGGGCAGTTGCGCACGGGGCGAGACTTGGCCATCGGCGCGCTGCTGGGTGCCGAGGAATTTGGCTTTGCCACACCGATTCTCGTCTGTCTGGGCTGCATTATGATGCGAAAATGCCATTCCAACACCTGTCCCGTCGGGGTGGCAACCCAGGATCCGAAACTGCGCGCGCGCTTCACCGGAAAGCCTGACTACATCGTTAATTATCTCAAGTTTCTCGCCGAAGACTTACGCGGTTGGATGGCCAAATTGGGATTTCGCAGCGTGGACGAAATGGTGGGTCGCGTCGACCGCCTGGAATTCAAGCGGGCGGTTGAGCACTGGAAGCTTAGCGGGCTGGACTTGACCCCCTTGTTGTATGCTCGGGAAGCGTCCGAGCAGTCGCCGTTGCGCTGTATGAAGTCGGAATGGGCGACACCGGTGTCCTGTTTCGACGACGAGCTGATCGACGAGGCGGCGCCGGCCCTGAAGAAAGGCCAAAAAATTTGTATTGAGCGCGCGGTGCACAACGTGAATCGGACCGTTGGTGCGCGGCTCAGTGCCGAAGTCGTCAAACACTGCGGCGCCAAGGGGTTGCCGGACGGTACGATTGATTTGCGTCTGACGGGATCGGCCGGGCAGAGCCTGGGAGCTTTCCTGGCCGGCGGCATTGATCTGACGGTGATCGGCGACGCCAACGACTACATTGGTAAGGGGTTGTTTGGCGGCCGCATTATTCTCAAAACTCCGGACGATAGCCTGCTCGATCCGCGCGAAAACGTCATCGGCGGCAACGTCATGCTCTACGGAGCGACCCGCGGCGAATGCTTTGTCTGCGGACAGGTCGGCGAACGATTCGCGGTGCGCAACAGCGGCGCCCGCGCCGTGGTGGAGGGGTTGGGGGATCATGGCTGCGAATACATGACCGGCGGCCTGGTGGTCGTGCTCGGCAATACCGGCGTGAATTTCGCCGCCGGAATGTCCGGCGGCACGGCCTACGTCTACGACGAAACCGGCTTGTTCGATACCCGGTGCAATTTGGATATGGTCGATGTGGAAAGCGTGTGGAGCGATGACGATCAGGCCGAACTCAAAGCAATGCTGGAACGGCACATTCGCTACACCGGCAGCCAACGGGCGAGCGACATTCTCGACAACTGGGAAAACCGCCTGCCGTACTTCGTTAAGGTCATGCCCATTGAATACCGCCGGGTTCTCGATCGGATGAAGGAGAATGAAGACCGCAATTCCGAGTCCGTGTCCGCCACCGAAGAAGTCTTCATGGCCTGAGAACGTAAAACAGGCATCCCTGCCTGTTCAAGACGGCATCTCCGCTACAGGCAGGGATGCCTGTAGTACTGAAAATCCTGAATACCAAACACTGAAACCAACTCCAGTCATAGGAGACAACAATATGTGTGCAAAACCGACAGGATTCCTCGAGTATGATCG
>JBMCIU010000127.1:0-5465 GCA_048616755.1 Verrucomicrobiota bacterium | reverse complement strand
AGTTCAAAACGAGTCTCAAAATCGCAATTTCAGCGAGTTATGGGATGGTAGTGATTCAAGATTTATCATTCGGTCTTCGGTCTCACCCGGGGGTGTCCGGGTAGGCCGGTGGTTGGACTCCTGTGAAACTTCGTAGCTCTGCCGTCCTCGGCGGAGTGTCTTCGGGCACCCCTTAAGCTGGTTTTTGCCGCAGGCTTTCAGCCTGCAAATGAGGGGGATGCCTTAAAACCTGGGGCTGCGGCTGTCGCCTTGCCCCAGGCTGTGTATGCCCCGGCCCTTCAGGCCGTCCGACCCCAAATGCCCAGCTTACCGGTTACGTCTTCGTTGTCCCCCGTTTCACCCCGGCGGGTATCGATCCAACGGTTCGAGGGGCGACTCCTTGTAGTGCGGATCGTAATCGTACCGAGAGCCCCTTCCGGGAGCGTTGGACAGAAGACGGTTGTTCGCGGCGTAGATGTCCATCGCGAATTTCGGGCCGGCAATCGCGTCAAGCGCCTTTCGCTGAGGCTGAGTGTCTGGGACGGCCGGGCCGGCAAAAACCGCCAGATCCTCCTCGGTGATCAAAATGGGGTCTTCGATGGTAACGATGTGGCAGCTTCGGAGGCTTCCTTTTGTTCCATTTTGTATAGCAGTTCGAAGATGATCAGGGGCGGCTCACAGATGCTGCGTCGGATCTCTTCGTTTGAACGGAGTTTGTGTTTCATTTCTCCGGGGCGGTGACGGTCAGTTTATGGTTCAGTGTTCCGGTTTGATCGTCGTTGCTTGGGCTTGCCAGCTGGATCCGATGTTCGCCGACCGGCAGCTCGCCTAGTGAAACGCGCCATTCGGCGCCGTTGTGGTCACCACGAGTCAGAGCATACTCCTTGCCGTTGATTGTGGCGCGCACGTCTTTGTGCAGGTATGGACCGCGAATGTCAATTTCGGCGTCGGGGGCAGCGGTCAGCTTTTGCGGTTCAAACCGCGTTTGATACTTCAGCGGTCGCCGAACAAACAGCTCAAGAGTCGGCGTGGTGCGATTCACCGTACTCAGCACCGCCGCTTCGGATGAAGGGAGGCCCTCCTCGAGCCATTCCACGCGGATGCGATTCAGCCCCGGCGGAACGTGGGGTGCCGAGCAGGAAAGTTTGGTCTCCCCATCCTCCGTCCACTCCTGCTCCAAAAGGGGTCGACCATTGACAATGAGAACCGGTGCCGCATCCTCCGGCAACCCCTCCGCAACAACGCTGCGGATGCTAACCGCGTCGCCCTCGTTCACCCGCGAACTTGAAAGCTCGATTTGCGGGCGTTCCGCCTGCCGTCCGATCCGAAACGTGGCGCGCTCAACCTGAAGTCCGTTCTCCGCACCCGCCGCGACGCAGGTTAGGACATGCGTCCCGGGTTTCAGATTCCAGCCGGGCAACGGGATGTCTTTGCGAACCGCGTCAACCGGCCACTGGGGGTAAAACACCGTCCAAGCCGATCCCCGCAAGGTCATGATTCGTTTGGATGCGCCCGTCGTGTCTTCGGCAAATTCCGAGCCGTCGACGCGCTCGATTTCCACGCCCAACGGCACTTTTTTCTGTATCGGTACAGAATTGTCCGCCAAGTGTATCCAAAACCCCGGGGCCAATTCCGATGATATCTTTTTGGCGTCCTCCGCGGAAACCTGTTGGACCAGCACCGAGCGACGCGAAGCGTCTTTTGCCTCCGACACTTGCTCGACCGCCGCGGCAACGCGACGCACAAACGAGACAATCGGTTCGCCCTCTTGAGCGCGCACCGTTTCCGATTGTTTGCCGAAGCTCACCGTCACGGCGTCGCCGGTCACGGGCTGCTCCTGTCCGAGGCTGAATGCGGCGGCCACAACAATGCGTTGGTCCGGTTCCAGATCAGCGCTGAGTCTTCGTGAGCGAGTCGGACCATCAAGGACCAACGACGCGCTGAGTTTGCCCTGCGCCTGCTGCGGTTCGCGAACGTGAACGACGAGTCGGTCGTCGAAACGCCCTGCGGCATCCACGACCGTGCCGTCCTCTTGCCCCCGAAAGCGCTTCAAAACCGTGCCGATCGGAGTATCCTCGTCAAGCTGAAACCGGCGATGGAACCCGTCTCCCGCACTGCCGCCGACACTCAAGGTGCATTCCGTTTCCGCCGGCACCGAGGGCTGCCATTCAAATAGCCGCACCCGGTCGTCGAGCCACAACTCGACACGCCCCAAACCGGCACCCTCCGCACCCTCGACTACAGACAGTGATATCGGGGGAATATCCTCGGCCTTGTCCACTTCCTCCGGGAACGCGACATCCACGGCGGGAGGCGCGCTGAACGGAGCGCACAGCGGATCGCCGACCACCACACCCAGCGAGGGATCCATCAACCGACGCAGATAGGCGTCCGGCAACGTCGCACCCTTTGCGTACTCCGCGGCGAGGGAGAGATGCGGCCAGCGTGTCGAGGAGTTCGTCGGTTCAACCACGGTTCCGTACCCCCCCGAAGCCCCGTGGCGGACGAAGGACAACACCGACGTATGCCCGCGCTCATCCAGAAGATATCCGCCATAAGAGGTCAGATTCCCGACCAGCGCCCCCGGCATAAACGAATTGGAGCCTAGATGCACGCGGGTCTTTCCGGTGAAGTAGCCCATCATTTGTCGTTCATTGCGCAACTCGGATTGTTCCCGGTACTCCGCCCGTGCGCCGGCGGTGCGCAGCTCTTCCACCACTTCCGGAATTTGGCGGTTGCGAACTCCGCGCGGCCCCTGCCCCTGACAAAAATAAAACGTCCCGGCCAACTCTTTCACCGGATAATGCTTTTGCGAGTTGTCGATCAGCTTCAGCGCGTCCGCCACCGTGTATCCGGACAGCACTGTGGCAGGGCGCAGACGCGTGCCGCTCCATGGCACGTCAGGATCAAAGGCCGTGCTCTCATCGAAGTACCCGTGGGGAAGGGGTTGCGGATCAAGGGAATCGAACATAATCGCGGCCGTCGTGGCCTGGTTTCCCGTGCGATAGGGCACACCGCGCATCAAAACAATGTACCGAGGATGCGGGTGCAAACGGTCCCAGCTCCGGAGCAACGGGTCCATCAAACTCTCGCGAAACTTCTTCGCCTTCAGATTGATCGAATCGTCGAAGGGCAGAGCCAATAAATTTGCCGCAGGCAGAGCGCGCGCCCGACAGTAGGCTTCGGCAAGCTCCAGGGAAGCGGCATCACGCTCGTTGGCCACCACCAATACCTCGCCCGCGCGACCTGGCAGTGCCTCTCCCTGCGCCATAACCTTGCCCAGACAGGTAAAACTCGCCAAACCAATAGCCATCACAGTACTTCGACAAACGCTGAAACTCATTTGACTGTCTCCTTCGTGAATCCATAAATCATCCATGGCTAAGATTGATCTAAAATGCATGGATTTGCCCAAAACCGCCAATTTCACCCCGAACATCGTCCCAAACCATCATCCTTTTTTACGCTCAGACAGATTTGGATTTAGGTTCCGAACAAGGTTTTCAACTTTTTTGCGAGCGGCCGAATTACCAACCTGTCGTTACTATCGCTGTCGGGTTCCCGATGCCGGGATCTTTCCTAATCGAACCATCACCTTTTGCAAATCCTCCCAGGCGGGACGCTTCTGACGCGGATCCCGCAGCAGAAACGCCGGGTGGAACGACGGCATGACCGCAATCCCGTTCAACTCAAACCACTGGCCGTGCAGACGAGTGATTCCGCTTTTGCCCAGCAACCACTTCAGCGGCGTGGCGCCCAGCAACACGATGACCTTCGGCTGAATCAATTCAATCTGACGAAGCACATACGGCAGACACGCCTGGGCTTCGGACTTCTCCGGATTGCGGTTGTCCGGGGGACGACATTTGACGATGTTGGCGATGAACACCTCCTCGCGGGTGAATTGCATGGCCGCGATCATCTTTGTCAGCAGCTCTCCCGAACGCCCCACAAACGGACGCCCCTGGGCATCCTCGTCCGCACCCGGCCCTTCGCCGATAAACATCAAGTCCGCATTGGGGTTGCCCTCGCCGAAAACCGCATTCGTGCGCGACTCGCACAGCGGACACAGACGACACGCGCGAACCGCTCGCTGAAGCGTCTCCCAGTCCATCGCGGAGCGATCAGCGCCCTGTTGTGCCGGTGCAGCGGCGACGGTCGCGGGAGCTGCGGTAGAAGGCGCAGAAGCGGAAACCGATGTGGCGGCGGAATTCTCTGCGCCCGCGGACACAGGTTCGACCGACGCGGCCCCCTCGCCCGCCGGCGACTCCGTCGTTTGCTCGCGACACAGATTCTCCCAGGTTTGAGGCTGCAGAAACACGCGTTCCAACCCCTGTTCGCGCATCCGCGACAGCAATCGTGCCGTTTCCGTCAGCAACTCAATATCCGCCGCTTGATTCTCAGATGAGAGTTTCATATTCATGCTGTACCATAACGCCATTGCCCGGTCGCGTCGCGTGCAACGCAACAACAATATCGACCAAAGCGCACCCGAACTTGCAATCCGGCAGCCGCAATCCTATGTTTAGATCAAATATTTTCAGTACTCTTGATCTGGCGGAAGACTCGGTGGTACCGAATTGCCTTCGGTTCGGAGAGACCCCACGGGGGGGAGCCCTTTTTCAAAACGGTTCCCCCCTTGGCCGCCGGAGGCATTCTGCGCCGACGGCAATGAGATTGAGCGGGCCGGAAGTCATAGGATGGCTGGGTCTCTTGCCATGGACAGAACGGTCCGTCGGGAAATAAGATTTTCGTTGTAGAGGTTTAGCAAGGCCTTGTCCATCGTGATCATGCCGTCTTTGGCCCCGGTTTCGATGCTTGACGGGAGTTGATGAGTACGGTTGTCGCGAATCTGCGCGCGAATGCCGGGGGTCCCCAGCAAGACTTCGAAGGCGGCGACACGCTCGCGTTCGCGCCCGTTGACGGGCAACAAGCGCTGAGCGATAACGGCCTCCAGCGTAGCCGCCAATTGCGTTCGAGCCTGGTTCTGCCGATCCCCCGGCAAGATGTCGATGATACGGTCGATCGTCTGCGGGGCGTTGTTGGTGTGGAGCGTAGCCAAAACGAGGTGCCCCGTCTCGGCGGCGGTCAATGCGGCAGTGATGGTTTCGGGGTCGCGCATCTCGCCCACCAAGATGACGTCGGGATCCTGTCGAAGGACGTACTTGAGCGCGGTGGCGAAGCTGTGGGTGTCCGCATGAACTTCGCGTTGCTCAATGGCGGCTTGCCGGTTGGCATGAACGAACTCGATGGGGTCTTCGATGGTAACGATGTGGCAGCTTCGGTCGCGATTGATGGCGTCGATAAGGCAGGCTTGGGTGGTCGACTTGCCGTGTCCGGTCGGGCCGGTGACGAGGATCAGTCCCTGGTGACGCTTGGCCAGGTTCATCACAACGGGCGGAATGCGCAGGTCGGCGGGATCGGGAATGGAAGAAAGAATGAGCCGGAAGGCTGCGGCTACGCATCCTCTCTGGTAGAACCCATTA
>JBMCIU010000126.1:0-5572 GCA_048616755.1 Verrucomicrobiota bacterium | reverse complement strand
CGAGGTGTCCGGTCAACTTGTCGACGCCAATGGCGCCGAACAAGCAACACTTCCAGACACAACCGTGGAGCTGCCCGCAAACGGAAAAGGCACGGTGACTCTCCGGACGCCGGTTAAAAATCCCCGTCTCTGGTCCCCGGAATCCCCGGCCCTGTACACCGTCCGGATCCATATTGCGGCTACCGGTGAACGGACAGACAGCATCAACCAGCCCTTTGGCATCCGCTCGATCTCCTTTGATGCGAAAAGCGGCTTCATGTGCAACGGGCAACCGCGCAAGATGAAGGGCGTTTGCCTGCATCACGATTTGGGATGCCTGGG
Source organism: Verrucomicrobiota bacterium (assembly GCA_048616755.1). Taxonomy (GTDB): domain Bacteria; phylum Verrucomicrobiota; class Lentisphaeria; order Oligosphaerales; family CAZSBQ01; genus CAZSBQ01. The sequence goes on along the minus strand of JBMCIU010000126.1, from coordinate 5,251 downwards.
CACCGCCTTCTTCAGTGCCGGATGGGAGCGGCGACTGCGTCTGCTCAAGGAACTGGGATGCAACGCCATCCGAAGCAGTCACAACATTCCGTCCCCGGAACTGCTCGACCTCTGCGACCGGCTGGGATTCTTTGTCATCGACGAAGCCTACGACAAGTGGTGGGGCGGTTGCAGCGGCGATACGTTCGGGGAATGGTGGCGGCGCGACATCGCATCAATGGTTTTGCGGGACCGCAATCACCCGTGCGTGGTCGTCTGGAGCACCGGCAACGAGGTCGAAGAACAGGGCTCGGAGCGCATGCTGAAAACCAGCAAAATGCTGGCCGATTACATCAAAGAACTCGATGACACCCGGCCCACGCTTGTCGCCCTCCGTCCGTTCGAAGACGATCCGGAAATCTGGAACGCGCCGGTGGAGAAAAAGGCGGAAATCGTCAAAAACGTCTCCGAGACGGTCGACATCGTCGGCCTGAACTACCAGGATCAATGGTATGAGGACTTTCACAAGGTCATGCCCGACCAGGTTTTCATCGCCACAGAAGCATTTCATTTCTACCAGCACCGCGACCGCGGATCCTGGGCGTTTCACGCCATGAACCCGTGGTTTGAGGTGGAGAAAACCCCGTATGTCGCCGGGCAGTTTCTCTGGACCGGGATCGAATACCGCGGCGAATGCAGCCAGCTCTGGCCGGTCCGCGGCTGGAAGGGCGCGCCGATCGACTGTGCCGGGTACGCCAAGCCCCGTGCGTGGTGGCACGCCGCGGCATGGAGCGATGACCCCGTGGTTCGAATCGCCGTACATTTCCGCGAAGGCGATTCCTGGGAGCCGCCCGACTGGAGTTTCCCCCCGCTGGTGGATCACTGGACCCTGCCGATACGCGAACGCGAGTTGGTGGAAGTCTGGGTATTCTCGAACGGTCACAGCGTCGAGCTTCTACTGAACGAGGGCACGTGGGGAAGCCGGATCATGCCTGAATGCGAAAACCGCATTGCAAAATTTCACGTGCCGTACGCGCCCGGCAAACTGGTGGCCGTCAGCCGCGACGCAGACGGTTGCGAAGTCGCTCGTCACGAACTCAATACCGCAGGCGATCCCGCCGGGATCAAACTCTCGGCGGAGCGCGAAACCGTCACGGCCGACGATCAGGATCTCGCCCACATCACCGTCGAGATCGTCGACGAAACCGGCGTGCGCGTGCCCTCGGCAGCCAACCCCGTCGGCATCGAAGTCATAGGCTCAGGCCGTTTAATTGGCATGGATAACGGGGATTTAACCTCGCACGAGACCTACGACACGTGCCGTCGGCATGCCGACCATGGCCGCTGCCTGGCGATCGTCCGCGCAGGGCACAATCCAGGCCCGATTTATGTGACTGCCATCGTGCCTGGACTGCCCCAGGCAAAACTCACCCTGACATCCGTCGCACCGCAGCGAATACTTTAAATAGGAGAGAAAAGCATTATGAATCAGCAAATCACGTGGGATGTCCCCGTAGTTCCGCGCTGGGGATCCATGCCGCGACAAGCATTCAAGCCGCCCGTCACCATTGTGCGGCCTTGGGACGCAGAGCGCGGATGGGGCGGAGCTTCAACCATTCCTTTGATCATCGAAACGCTCGGGGACCGTGTAGCGGACAGCCATGCCGCCGGAAATTTTCGCGTGGCCGTTGACGGCAGCAAACTTTGCCTGCGAGTCGAGGTGCAGTCCGAGGCGCCAAACGCGGCATCCGATGCCGAGCCGGGCAGCGGAGCGTTCTGGCAGCAGGATCTGGTCGAGTTCCGCCTGCTTCTCTCCGGCGATGGTGAGATGTTCCAGCTTGGCCTTGGCGCCAATGGTGCGGCGTGGGACAATCTCGGTTTGCTGAATGATCCCGGCAAACTGAGTGCGGAAGCGCTTGACGTCGCCGGCGGATGGGGATTGGAGGCACAGCTCGACCTCGAGGCGCTCGGCCTGCCGACACCCTCGCTCGAGCGTCCGCTTGATCTGTACGCTTTACTGGCCCCCGCCATCACTGTCGACGGCGCGCGGCCGCTGTGTGCGCAATCGCCCGCCGAGCAGGCGTTTGGTCAGTTTGACCGCTTCGGTATTTTCCGCATTATTGCGAATCCGCAGGCGACCGGCCCGGTTGTTCTGGAATCCATTGACCTGCCGGCGCAGAATTTGCAGGCAGGGCTAAACCCGGCCGTTCTGCAACTCCACAACATTTCCGATGCGCCCGTCAAGGGGCAAATGCACATTGAACACGAATGCGGCAACGGGGACACCTTCAACCGGACCAAACCAGTGCGCGCGGATGCGGGTGAACGAACAACCGTGCCTGTTTCTGTTGAACTCGGACGGCGCGCATATACCCGCATAAACGTTTACCTGCAGGATCGCTCGGAACGATTTTTGCTGGGCAGCGTATCGCTGCGCGGCATGCCCGGCGCCGGGGAAGCGCCGGTTGACGCTGGAAAATTGACGCACCCATACCTTCTCGGCGCCCCCGAGAATGTGGCCCGCATTCGCCACATCCGGGAGACCTACGGCCCTTCCTCCGTACCCGTCACGCAAGGAAAGCCAACGAAAAAGAAGGGCGAAAAGAAAAAGCCGCTGATCCCAACCTTGTGCGCCGCAATGGGATCGGTGTTTGACGCCTGGCTCGACTCGGGTGACCTCAGCGGACTCGACAACGTAACCGCCCTGGCGCGAGAAATTTCCGAAAAGCGCGTGCGGATCAGCACCGACGAAAAAGATCCGGAAGGGTTCGGACATCACCTTAGCATTGGCATGCAGTTCGGTCGGTACGCGCTTGCCTACGACGGTCTTGTTCCGCATGTGGATCAGAAAACCGCAACGGTTTTGCGGGATGTCGGCGGCAACCTTTTGGATATCTTCATTGCGCACGCCAAGGAATGGGCCTGGTGGTGTACCACCAACGCCAATGCCAACACGGTCAACAACGCCAATGCCGGCATGCTTGCGCTGGCACTGCTGGGCGATCACCCGCGTGCCGCCGAAGCACTGCAACTGGCTCGCCGCTGGATCTGGCGGCATCTCGACTATTGCCAGGGTCCCGACGGCGGCAATACCGAAGGCGCGCAGTACTGGGAATACGGCACCATGTACATCCTGTCTTTTGGTACAATGCTGGAATCTGTAACCGGCTGTGACGATGGCATTCTTTCCCATCCGGCCATCATGAATATGATGAATATGATCCGCCTGGGACTGTGCCCGGACGGCGGCATGCACGGCATGAACAACACCATACCCGTGCCGATTGGAACCCGAATGGCCTACTTTGCCGCTTCGCGCTACGGCGACGAGCTGGGGCTCTGGTACGGAGACCACGCCCGCGAATGGTGGCGACGCGAGCTGGCAAAGGGACGCAAGCTCCCCAGCTACAGCGGCGGAGCATGGGCCGAACTGTTCCGGCCCGACCGTCCCGCAGTCGAGGAGGCGCCGCCGTTTCCCACAGCATTTGTGCTGGAAAGCATCCAGTATTCCACCTTGCGGAGCGCGCCACGCTTCGACTGCCGATGGATGGCTGGCCTCAAAGGACAACGCGCACCGTACACGCATCACGCGCAACGCGACGCAGGTGCGGTCTTTGTGCATTTGCGCGCTGAGCGACTGCTGATCGATGCGGGATACAATATGCCGAGTTCCACGGATCACTCCTTGCCGATCATCGACGGAAAGGGGGCGGATGAACACACACAGTTCCCCGCACGCATTGAGGTTTGCGAAGATCGCGGCGGTTATCGCGTCGCCAGCTGCGATTCAACACAATCATACGGCGGCAAGGCGAAACGCGCCCGACGCGTGGTGGTCATGTGGGCAGACGGCCCGGTCCTGTGGCTTGACGATATTGTGCCCGCAGGCCCCGGCGAAGTCCGCGCGTATTACCAGTGCGGCGGAGCGCCGAACCTCGCGGAGGATAAACTGCAATGGACCATCCAAGGGCAAAAGGCAGTCATGCAGCTGAATCTCCTGGGCGCGGATGCCGCGACCCTGACGCGGCACCCGGAACGCGAATTGACCAAGTGGGGCTACTGCTTCGCCGAGTGCGAGATGCATCCGGTCTCCGCCGACTACATTGCACATCCAGACAACCCGCTGATCTCCGTCTGCCAGGATGCCACTAAGAACAAACACGAACCACCGATGCTGAGAGTGATCGAAGGCGGCTGCGTAGTCGAACTCGCCGACGGGCATTATGCCCGCTTCTGCCGCCAGGACGACCGCTGGATTGTGGCCGATGCCGGAGTGTGATCAAATGGCTTTCGCGCAAGTCGTTCCGAGTTCCGGGTAACCCACCCTTGATCTTGAATATGTCGATGAAAACGAATTTTTAATGGCCCTTTGAGTCTGTCTCTCCCAAGCGGTCACAGGGAGAGTGTGTGCCAGGAACCCGCTTATCGCCTTGTTTCAGCATTCAATCTCGCGGTTCCTGTCTTTCGGCGTCCGCCGGGGGCTGACCAGCCCCCGGCGGACGCGAAATGCAGCGCCAAATGCTCTTTTTTTTCTCAAGAATCGCCCCTCGAACCGCCGGTTCGACACCCGCAGGGTGAGACTGAATACCGAATCATGAATACCGAATCCTGAATTCTGAATGTTGAATTTTGAATTTTGAATCCTGAACACTGAACACTGAAATCAGTCTCACAGGAGTCCGCCCTCGAACCGCCGGTTCGACACCCGCCGGGTGAGACTGAATACCGAATCATGAATACCGAATCCTGAATTTTGAATGTTGAATTTTGAATTTTGAATCCTGGACACCGAACACTGAAACCAGTCTCACAGGAGATTGTTTGCATCCCGCAACACCCCGTGCTAACTTCCTTCCGTTGTCCAAAAACAATTTCCCATGACGATCTATCGATTCATGTTTCGAACCGGGCAAAGATGGGGTTGATTCGCAAAGAAACCTCGCCGCATGACAGCCGGATGCATGAGATCATGCTGACGGATGCCGGGCGCGCGTTACTGCAGGAACTGGAGCCGCTGTACATGCAGCATCTGAACGAGATCGCATGCGTTTTTGCCCCCGAAGACGCGGAGAAGGTGAAGGACGTACTCGGACGCATCGAGGAGAAGTGACGCGAAGTGCTGCGCGGGGGGCTAGGTAGAGCCTCCGCAAAAAGGGTTGGCAACCTTGCTTTGTGCTGTATTCAACCTTGTCTCGAACCCAAATCCAGTAGTTTTCAACGAATTTCAGAACTCTTGATCTGGCGGAAGACTAGGTGGTACCGAATTGCCTTC
>JBMCIU010000125.1:0-5622 GCA_048616755.1 Verrucomicrobiota bacterium | reverse complement strand
CTCCCTACCTCCCAAACTCCTGATCTCGCCGGTTTAGAGCATGGAATTTGCCGGCAAGCGCGCTAATGTACCTGACCGCTAAAAATACCATATACGCTCCCCTCACGGCATCGTAGACGCGGATAAATGCCGGCCAAACGGGAACGACAAAAGGCCTCTGCAAAACACAATGAACTTCATTTCCCCCTGGCAATGTCCCGAGCTGACCGAAGTCAATCGGCTGCCCATTCACGCTACGTTCCACCGATTTGCCGACCACAAAACGGCGTTGGCGAACGATCCCGCACAATCCGACCGCCACTTGAGCTTGAACGGCCAATGGAGCTTCAAGTATTTCAACTCGCCGAAGGAAGTTCAGCCCGAAGACGTCGCGGTCACCGAGCACAAAAAGGACTGGGAAACGATCCCGGTACCGGCAAACTGGACGCTGGAAGGCTACGGACGGCCGCAGTACACCAACGTCGTGATGCCGTTCGAGAATACCCCTCCGCGAGTCCCGGAGGAAAACCCGACCGGCGTTTATCGCACCGAATTCACTCTCCCGGACGAGTGGGCGGGCAGGCGCACCGTCATCCAGTTCGGCGGAGTCGAGAGCTGCTTCTTCCTCTACGTCAACGGGCAATTCGTCGGCATGAGCAAGGACTCGCGTCTGCCTGCGGAATTCGACCTTGCCGGGTACCTGGTCCCCGGATCCAACTCGCTCGCGGTAGTCTGTATCCAGTACTCGGATGCTTCCTACGTTGAGGACCAGGATCACTGGTGGATGGCCGGAATATTCCGCGACGTGCAGCTGTACAGCACCGCCAACGCGTATATCGAGGACGTTTTCGCGCGCGCCGGCCTGAGCGAAGACTATACGGAAGGACAGCTTGAACTCGACATTCAGTTGGGATTCTCCGCCGAGCCCGAGCAGGACATGCAAGTCCAGGTTCAGCTGTACGATCCAGCCGGGCACCCCGTCTGGCCCGCACCCCTGCTTCAAGAGATCAGCCGCTCCTACCGCAAGCACTACTACCGGGCAAGCATCGAGGAGACCGTTCCGGGAGTGCGGGCCTGGTCTCCCGAAACCCCAACTCTTTACACCTTGGCGGTCACACTATTGAGCGCATCGGGCGAAGTCATCGAATGCACCGCCATACCGACCGGTTTCCGCACCTGCGAAGTCCGCGACCGACAATTTCTGCTCAACGGCAAGCCGATTATGATCAAGGGCGTTAACCGCCACGACCATGATCCCGACCACGGCAAGGCCGTGCGCCGCGCATGGATGGAGACGGACGTGGCCATGCTCAAGCAGTTCAATTTTAACGCCATCCGCACCTCTCACTACCCCAGCGATCCATATCTCTACCAGTTGTGCGACCGACACGGCATCCTCGTCCTGGACGAAGCCAACATCGAGAACCACGCCAACTACGAAACCTTGTGCCACGACCACCGCTGGGCCAAACCATACTTTGAACGAGTGCAGCGAATGGTCCTGCGCGATAAAAATCACCCGTGCATCTTCGGATGGTCCCTGTGCAACGAGTCCGGATACGGAGAAAACCACGACCGTGCCGCGGATTGGATCCGCGCATACGATCCCACCCGCATCGTCCACAACGAAGGCGCCGTAAAACCCCGGTGGGACCAGGGAGGACCCAATGAATATGAAACCGGCGGCGAACGCTCCAATGACTTTATCAATCCCATGTACCCGCACGTCGACGAAATCGTCCAATGGGCCCAAACCACCAACGAAAATCGACCCTTTATTTCATGCGAATACGATAGCGCTACCGGTAATTCAAACGGCAATCTGAAGGAATACTGGGACATCTTTCACAATTATCACGGAGTGCAGGGCGGATTTATATGGCAGTGGCTCGACCACGGAATCCGCCAAACAGACAGCCAGGGACGCCAATTCTGGGCCTACGGAGGAGATTTTGGCGACGAGCCAAACGACGCCAACTTCTGCTGCAACGGCATGGTCAACCCCGACCGCGCACCGCAACCCGCAATGTGGGAATTCAAAAAACTGGTGCAGCCCATCACAGTTGCCTCCGCGGATATCGCAAAAAAGCAAATCGATGTCCGCAACACCGACCATTTTCGCGCCGCGGACTGGCTGGTCGGACACTGGACGCTGGACGTGGACGGGGAAACGGTTCAAACCGGATCGCTCGGCAAGCTTGTTATCGCCCCGCAGGAAGTAAAACGGCTTGCACTGGACTTCGATATTCCCAAAATCAAAGACGGCCAGGAGGCTATGCTGACAGTATCCTTTGTCACAGCGGATGCGCATTGGTGGTGCGCGGCGGGCCATGAAATCGCCTGGGAGCAGATTCCCGTCCCCGCCTCCGCATCCTCAAACGCGCCGACGGTCGCGCAGTCTTCGGCGACCCTCGGCGGGGATAAACCGGTCACCATCACCCAGGCGACCCCCGACAAAAGCACACTGTGCGCGGGTCCTCTGCGCGTGAGTGTCGATCATCGCAACGGCATCGACACCATCGAGCTGGACGGAAACACCGTTGTTGCCGCAGGTCCGCGCTTCAATCTCTGGCGAGCCCCCATCGACAACGACGGGTTGAAAGCCAAGGAAGAACACTTTGCGACGGACAAGAAACCCTTGGGCCGCTGGTATTTGGCGGGCTACGACGAACTGACCGTCTCTGAACCCCAAGTCTCCGTTCGCGCCCAGGACGAGTGCGCCGTAGTCGAATCAAGCCACCGCCTCGTGCCGCGCGGCGCCGACCCCGAACAGGGCTTCCTTCATAAACAGACCTGGACCCTGCGCCCCGACGGCACCATGCTCTGCGACAATACCTTCACCATCCCCGAAAACTGCCTGGAGGTCCCCCGCCTCGGGATCCAATGCACAGTCGCTCCCGGATTCGATCGGCTGTCCTGGTTCGGTCTCGGACCCCACGAAACCTACCCCGACCGCAAGGCCGGCGGGCAACTGGGACGCTACGAGGCGACCGTGGCCGAGCAATACTTCCCCTACGTCGTCCCCCAGGAAAACGGCAACAAGGAGGATGTTCGCTGGTTTGCCCTCACCAACCAAGCGGGCGTCGGACTGCAATTCCAAGCCCGCGCAAAGCCCTTCAACTTCTCCGCTCATCACTTCACGCCTAAAGACCTTACCCAAGCCAGGCACATCAACGAGCTGTCATTCCGCAAAGATATTACCGTGCTCGTCGACGCAGCCATGCGCGGCCTCGGGACCGCCGCATGCGGACCGGACACGCTGCCCCAATACTTGGTCGGCCCGGGCACCTACTCCCTGTCGTTCGACCTCATCCCCCTGACCCAGGGCAGCTTCCCCCAAAAGAGACTGAATCTACCGTGCTGAGTTCTAAAGGGGATGTCAACGCGCCCGGCGGTCAAATACTGGGTGCGGAGGCCGTGCCGGGTCCTGGAGAAAGGGCGGGATGTTCGCTGCATAGCGTTCCTTTGCAGATGCAGGCAACGGGGCCGACCAATTCGGCATTCAGATCGCTGTCCAGCGTGATCTCCAGTTCGCCGCCGGGCATGTAAACGGTTACGGGCGAACCGCACAGACCGAGGCGACAGGCCGCGGCGGCGCAGGCCGAGGCGCTGCTGCCCGAAGCCAGGGTGTAGCCGGCGCCGCGCTCCCATATTTCGATCCGGATCGAGTGGGTGTCCCGAACCGTCATGAACTGAACATTGGTGCGGCGCGGGAACCGCTCGTCTGTCTCGATAAGAGGCCCGATGCGGCGGGCAAGCTCTTCGGTGGGATCGTCCACAAGCAGGATGCAGTGCGGGTTGCCGACGGTGGCCGCGCAGGCGCGGAAGGTCTCGCCTCCGACTTCGTACGGTTCGTCGATAACTTCGCGGGAGGGGCCGGCGACCGGAACCAGGTCGCTGTCAAACCGAATGCGCCCCATCTGGACGCGAATACGAGTGCGCGGATCCTCGACGACAGCTCGGGCCGGCCCGCCAAGTGTGCGAACAAGAAAGGCCTGCGCGGGCGAGACGCGGCCGGTGTCGTGCAGGTGGCGCGCGAAGATACGCAGCCCGTTGCCGCTTTTTTCCGCCTCGCTGCCGTCGGGGTTGAAGATGCGGACGGCAAACTCCGGCAGTGCCTCGGCGGAGGATGCCGGATCTGGAAAAGCCTCCGGGGTGTCCGGCAGCGGACCGAAGAGAATGCCGTCGCTCCCCACGCCGCAATGACGGTCGCAGATGTCGCGAATGGCGGCCTCGGACAACGTCGCCTCGACAGTCTCCGGCTCGATGACCAAGTAATCGTTGCCCAAACCATGGTATTTGCGGAATTGCATGGAAACTCCTTGTGAAATTTCGTAGCTCCGCCCTCCAGGGCCGAGCGTCTTCGGCGTCCCCCGTTTCACCCGGCGGGTGTCAAACCAACGGTTCGTGGGACGACTCCTCTAAGACTTAACGTGGTTTCAGTGTTCAGTGTTCAGTATTCAGTATTCAGTATTCAGTATTCAAAATTCAAAATTCAGAATTCAAGATTCAACATTCAGAATTCGGCATTCAGAATTCGGCATTCAGTCTCACCCGGGGGTGTCCGGGTAGGCCGGTGGTTGGACTCCTGTGGGACTGGTTTCCGTGTTCAGGTTTCATGGTCTTTGAAGATACGGCAGCCGAGACGGCCACCATACTTTTCCCATCCAACCAAATTCTGTGGACATAGTCTCCGACGGTCACCATCGTGCTCCAGTGCAGCTGACGGCGCAACCGTGTTTCGTTCGCTACCATAGCGTGATCGTCTGGCGGTGCCAACGGGCGGAGGATTTCCACGAGCTGAACTCACGCCGATTCAGCAGCACATCGCGGTCCTCGATGCGGTAGCGGTAGCGAAGACGAGGTTGGCGTTCCCAGTTTGCGGCGGGGCGGCTCGACGACCTCCTGCTTCCTGGCGGTTGCCCATAGAGAAAGCCAAAAACACAGACGCATTTCTCGCGTAATCGTTAAGCTGGGGGTTTTGAGGCTGGTCAATGGGGGCGCGACAGTCTTCGGACGGCGCGGCGGTGGGGGTGTCGCGATGTTCAAACTTCGAAGGAACTGTTGTTGTCGGGGGGCGGTCAGGCTTGGAGCGGGGGATCGGTTCCGGTGAGCAAAGGGACGTCGATTCCGTCGGAGAGCAGGGCTTTGCGGATGAAGTCGACGGGGGCGATGTTTTGAAGTTTGCAGGTTTCGACGATGGTGTGGATCACGCAGTAGCGGCGGGCGCCCTTTTCGGTGCTGCTTCCGAAGCAGACCTTGCGGTTGACTGCCAGGCGCCGGAGCTGGCGTTCGGCCCGGTTGTTGTGGAACTCGACGCCGTCTGGTTCATGACGGTGAGGTGAGCGGCTAGATTCGGGCCGACGGTCACGGGCGGGGAAGAGAGCGCGTCGGGATGGCGTACGGTTTCGCCGCAGTTTTGACATTGTCCGTGCAGGTAGATTCGCCGAAGGACTTCGCGGCTGACCGGGGGAATGTCCTCGATCCAGCGTTCGTCAAAATCGGTGAGCTGCGCGATCTCGGAGCATCCGCAGGAGCAGGTGTCCGGCGGGGGGACAACCTCCTCGCGATCAACGGTGTCGGGCACGGGTCGCGTGGCGCCGCGGTGTCCCTTGGGCGCGCCGCGCTTTCCCTTGTTTTTTC
>JBMCIU010000124.1:0-5713 GCA_048616755.1 Verrucomicrobiota bacterium | reverse complement strand
CGGTGTTCCCGTGGTGAATAGGATCATAGTTATGCGGTGACAACGCCCACCCCCCCTCCCGCTTCCCGCCGCTGGCGGGAAGCGGGAGGGGGGACATGGCGCGCTCAGAATTCAGATCATGCGCTCCAACGGGGCGAGCCCGTTGGGGGCGTTAAGCCGCAGATAAACACGAGTGGACACAGATCTCCTGAACCGTGAACCGTGAACCGTGAACAGCTACACGGGACGAAACGTCAGCGGACAACAAATCGAGTGCGTCGACACTGGCGAGTTTGACGCACCTAAACTACCATAGTCTCGAAATTGCGGCCCCGGCTTTCCAGTCGGTGCGTGACGGTTCCGGCGCCGACAATTTCCCTTGGAAAGATTTTCCCTGGAATTTTTGCCTGTTCGGGTTGACAGGGCTTGGATGGACGGTAAAGTGCGGCCTTGTCCTTGAGGGCAACGACAATTTATTTGCGAATACGCTTCGCTGAAACGGAAGACGGTGAGAATCCGTCGCAGACGCGCTGCTGTAACCGGATCCGATGTCGGGACTGGCCACTGCCCAATGGGCGGGAAGGCTCCGACAACGCGACGCCCGGAAGCCAGAAGACGTCGCGAAGCGTTCCCTGCGGTTCCCTCGCGTATTGGGGTTCGGACAGGAGACTCGATGGCTGCGGAATTTTACGTGCCCGGTTGGCGCGCGGAAACATCGTGGCGCTTCATTTCTTCTAGGCCGGTTCAGCCCCGTTCTCTTCGCGAGGACGGGGCTTTTTTTGTGCGTTTCGAGGCAGTTAGAGGCGTATGGAGGTCTCCCCGTTGCAGGCAGTGCTGCAGGGCACCCGGATGTCGCGCGGTCACCGGCATTCAAGCGCAGAAACGCAACACAACCAAAAAAGGAGACGCGACCATGCTCACACACTCATTGGGGTTCCCCCGCATCGGCTCGCACCGCGAGCTGAAAAAAGCGCAGGAAGGCTATTGGAAAGGCGAAACGAGCCGGGACAAGCTGCTCGAAACCGCCTGCGAACTCCGCAAACGTCACTGGACTTTGCAGGCGGAAGCCGGAATTGACCTTGTGCCCGCCGGAGATTTTTCACTTTACGATCACATGCTCGACGTCGTTGCTATGGTCGGTGCGGTTCCGCGGCGATTTGGCTGGAACGGCGAAGAGGTGGATGTGGATACCTATTTCCGCATGGCGCGCGGCGACGGCAACACCAACGCGATGGAAATGACAAAGTGGTTTGATACCAATTATCACTACATCGTTCCCGAATTTCATCGCGACCAAACCTATAAACTATCCTCCGTTCGCCTGCTTGACGATGTCCGCGAGGCTCGGGCGGAGGGTCACAATGTGAAGGCCGTGCTGCCGGGGCCGATGACCTTTCTCCATTTGGGAAAGGAAACGGAAACCAACTTTGACCGCTGGGAACACTTGGACGCCGTGGTCTCGGTCTACGAAGAGATGCTTGCGAAGCTTGCTAAGCTGACAAGCCAAATTCAGATCGACGAGCCGATTCTCGCGCTTGATCTCCCGGAAAACGTTCGAGCGAATTTTCCCTCTGTATACAGGCGGCTCCGTTCTGCGGCGCGCGGCGCGAAGCTGATGTTGGCCACCTATTTCGACTCGCTGGTCGGAGAAAATGCGCTGTTGGCGGCAAATCTGCCGGTGGACGTTCTTCATATAGACGCCGTGCGCGGAGCGGACCGCGTTGGGGCGGTTGCGGATCTGCTTCCCGCCGACGCCGCATTGTCGTTGGGTGTGGTGAACGGACGCAATGTCTGGCGGGTGGACGCCGACGCTACGCTGGAAAGGATCGCGCCCATTGTGGAGCGCCTTGGGGAAGAGCGCGTTTTGTTGGGCACATCATGCTCCTTGCTGCATTGTCCAATCGATTTGGACTTGGAAACGGATCTCGATGACGAGATTCGCCTCTGGATGGCCTTTTCCAAGCAAAAATGCCGTGAACTGCGCATGCTCGCGGATGCTGCAACAGGAAAGGATGTGTCCGCGGCGCTGGAGGAGAACCGCCGCGCCTGGCAGTCGCGTCGGTCGAGCTACCGAGTGTCCGATCCGGATGTTCAAAGCCGACTTGGGGCGGTGGATGCGGACATGCTGAAGCGCGAATCCCCGTACGAAGTCCGCAAGAAAATACAGCGGGAAACCCTGAACCTTCCGAAGCTGCCAACCACTACCATCGGTTCCTTTCCGCAAACCGCCGACATTCGCAGGACGCGAAGACTACTTAAAAAAGGGGAAATTGACGAGTCCGAGTACCGGACCGCGATGCGGGGATTCATCCGCGAATCGGTTGAACGGCAGACCGAACTGGAACTCGACGTGCTGGTCCACGGCGAACCGGAACGCAACGACATGGTGGAGCACTTCGGCGAACAGATGGACGGGTTTTGTTTTACCCGCAACGGTTGGGTGCAGAGCTACGGCAGCCGCTGCGTCAAGCCGCCGGTCATCTTCGGCGACGTGTCGCGCGCCTATCCAATGACCGTGGACTGGATGCGCTACGCCCAGTCGCTCACCGACAAACCGATGAAGGGGATGTTGACCGGTCCAATCACCATCCTCTGCTGGAGTTTCGTGCGCGACGACCAGCCGCGCAGCGAAACCTGTCGCCAAATTGCACTCGCCGTCCGCGATGAGGTGCTTGATCTCGAAAAGGCGGGGATCCGCATTATCCAAATCGACGAGGCCGCCTTGCGCGAAGGGTTGCCGCTGCGGCGCGCCGACTGGGACTCGTACCTGCGCTGGGCGGTCGACGCGTTCCGGCTCGCCTCCTCGGGCGTGAAGGACGAGACGCAGATTCACACCCACATGTGCTACAGCGAGTTCAACGAGATCATCGAATGGATCGCGGAAATGGACGCGGACGTGATCAGCATTGAGGCCAGTCGAAGTAATATGGAGCTGCTGCATGCGTTTCATAAGTTCGAATACCCCAACGATATCGGGCCGGGGGTTTACGACATTCACAGCCCCCGCGTGCCTTCTTTGGAAGAAATTGCCGACCTGTTGCGCATGGCGATCCAAGTCGTGCCGAGCGACCGCCTGTGGGTCAATCCCGACTGCGGGCTGAAAACCCGCGACTGGGCGGAGAGCCTCGCATCCCTCAAAAATATGGTTCAGGCGCGACAAGCCGTGCTAACCGAACTGGAAGAAAGCCGATAGCGGTCGCCCGGTCCCCGGTCGCCGGCCCTCCCGACCACCGATCATTAATGAATAATCAACTACTGGAAAAGAGTCAACCATGAATACGATCACGGAAACAAAACTGAACCTGAACGACATCCCCGCCGAGCAGGAGTTCGGCAACGACCCCACACGGGTGCGCGAAACCGACCACTATCAGAAAGAGTACGTCAAAAGCTTTGTCGACCAGTGGGACGAGCTCATCGATTGGGACAGCCGCAGCGCGAGCGAAGGCGATTTCTTTGTTCGCATCCTGCGCGAGCGCGGCGCACAGCGCATCCTTGACGTCGCCGCCGGCACCGGCTTCCACTCGGTCCGGCTGCTCGAAGCAGGCTTCGATGTAGTCAGCGCGGACGGCAGCCCGGAAATGCTTGCCAAGGCGTTCGACAATGCGCGCCGACGCGGGCATGTATTGAACACTGTCTGCGCGGACTGGCGTTGGCTGAACCAGGACGTCCACGGAGAGTTCGACGCCGTGATCTGCCTGGGAAACTCATTCACCCACCTCTTCAACGAACGCGACCGCCGAAAGACCCTAGCCGAGTTTTACGCCGCACTCAAGTACGACGGCATTCTGATTCTCGATCAGCGCAACTACGACGACATGGTCGACTGCGGCTACTCCAGCAAGCACGCCTACTACTACTGCGGCGACAACGTGAAGGTTGAGCCCGACCACGTTGACGAAGGACTGGCCCGTCTTAAGTACTCCTTCCCGGACGGCGGCGAGTACTTTTTGAACATGTTCCCGCTGCGCAAAAACTACACGCGCCGCCTGATGCACGAGGTGGGCTTCCAAAGCATTACCACCTACGGCGACTTTCAAGAGGTCTACAAAGAGGAAGATCCCGATTTCTTTGTTCATGTGGCGGAAAAATCCTACATCGCCCACGATCCGAGCGACACCAAACACACGCAGGGCTATTCCGCCACCGTCGAAAGCGCCCGGCAGTACTACAACAGCACCGACGCCGACGCCTTCTACAATCAGCTGTGGGGCGGCGAAGACATCCACGTCGGACTCTACGCCGACGCCGATGATTCCGTGCGCAAAGCGAGCAACCGAACCATTGAACGCATGGCCGCCATGTCCAGTCAGCTCGACGACGACGCTCGCGTGCTCGATGTCGGCTCGGGCTACGGCGGCGCCGCGCGCCATCTCGCCAGAAACTACGACTGCCAGGTCGTCGGGCTCAACCTGTCCGAGGTCGAAAACCAGCGCGCGCGCGAAATCAACGAACAACGCCAACTCGGACACCTTGTCGACATTCTGGACGGCAGCTTCGAAGACATCCCCTTCCCCCCGAACGCCTTCGATATCGTCTGGAGTCATGATTCCCTGCTGCACGCCGGGAACCGCGAGCGAGCCGTCGAGGAAATCTCCCGCGTATTGAAGTCTGGCGGCGAGTTCATCTTTTCCGACCCGATGATGGCCGACGACTGTCCTCCGGACGCTCTCGCGCCGATCCTGCAGCGGATCGGTTTGGATTCCATGGGTTCCCCTCGCTTTTACAAAGAAACCGCCGCTCAGTTCGGGTTGGCGTTTCTCGGCTACGAGAATCACACGGACCAGCTTATCATCCACTACCAACACATCTTGGACGCTGTCAATGAACTCGAAAATGACCTCGGGAAAACCATCAGCGCGGAATATATCGAAGGCCAGAAAACCGGCCTGCGCCACTGGATTGAGGCTGGTCGCGCCGGTCGTCTCGCCTGGGGGCTGTTCCACTTCCGCAAACGGTGAACTAGTATGGACATGCAACTCTTTCTTATAGGCAACCTTGCCGAGGACGGACTTTCCTACACCTCCGTCCTTGTCGGCTTCAGCTCGACCGACCATGCGTTCTACGCCGTCGAATTTGGCGGTGCCGATCTATTCAAACGGGGCATGGCGAACGAAACCCCGCGCCTCGCCCCAAACGGAGGACCGTACGACTGCCTGTGCGCCGTGGCGGACCACCTGCACTATGGGCGAGATGCCGGAGACTTTAATCCCCGGCATCCGCTGCCCGAGGTGATCCTGCCGGAGGTGACGCTGGCCTTTCTCAGCATCTTTGATCCCGGCAAGTCGTGCATCGACCGCTGGCTCAAGTGCGCCTTCCAACATGTCGAGCGGGACGAGCGCTACGGCATCGAGTCATGCCAAGGCGTGAACCCGTTCTTGCTCCAAAAGGCACGCTGCTGAGTAGCGAGCGGACGGCTGGACAAATGGACGGCGGGGGCAGGCGCGCAAACCGCATACTGCAACCCCGCCTCAACCCGGCTTGCTAAAGCTGCGCCTCCTGCTGCTGTTCCTCTTCGTAGACGGCGGATTCCAGGACGCTTTCGCCTTCGCTCCGACGTCCGGCGATGACCGCCAAGGCCAGCGTGATCGCCAGGAAGCAGGCGGCCAGAATCGTCGTGGCCTTGGTCATTACATTTCCCGCCCCCGCGCCAAACACGCTGCCGGTGGCATCCCCGCCAATGGCGCCCAATCCGCCGCCGCCCTTGGACTGCTGCATAAGAATCAGGACAATC
>JBMCIU010000123.1:0-5753 GCA_048616755.1 Verrucomicrobiota bacterium | reverse complement strand
CAGATACAGACAAGCCGATCCGCCCCAAGCCAATCGGTCATGCGGACGCCGAACCTCGCATAACCCCGATACGTTTCACAAGGACCGCTCATGAACGACATTGACCGCATCCGCAACATCGGCATTATCGCCCACATCGATGCCGGGAAAACCTCCACTACGGAGGGAATGCTTTTCTACTCCGGTCTGACCCACAGGATCGGCAGCATTGATGACGGCACTACTGTCATGGACTACCTCGATGAAGAGCGCGAGCGCGGCATCACCATTATTTCTGCCGCCGCAGCGTTTCCCTGGAAGGACTGCATCTTCCACCTCATTGACACGCCGGGACACATCGACTTCACGGCGGAGGTGGAGCGCAGCCTGCGGGTGATGGATGGTGCCGTGGTCATTTTCAGCGCGGTCGAGGGCGTGGAGGCTCAAAGCGAGAAAGTCTGGCGTCAGGCGAGTCACTACCGGGTTCCAAAAATCGCCTTCATCAACAAACTGGATCGAGTCGGCGCCTCTTTCGAACGCGTGCTCGCGGAAATCCGCGAGAAATTTGAAACCCCCGTTCTTCCACTTCAAATTCCCGTGGGCATCGAAGACACGTTTCACGCGCTCGTGGATCTGCTCACGATGCAGTGCATCCGCTTTGAAGGAGAAAATAACAACCAACTCGTCCCCTGCGAGATCCCGGAAGAGCTTCGGGATGCAGCGGAGGAAAAACGCGTCGAGATGCTTGAAGCGCTGGCTGACGAGTGCGACGAAATCGCCGAACTGTATCTGGAGGGAGAACCGTTGCCCTCGGAACTTTTGCACGCAAAGATCTCGGAATTGACCAAGGCGAACCAACTCGTGCCGCTCATGGTTGGCAGTGCCAAAAACCGCATCGGCGTGCAACCTCTCATGGATGCTGTGTCGGCCTACCTGCCTTCCCCCAACGAACTGGAACCGATTCCGGCGATTCATCCCAAAAAGGAAGAAGCGGTCAGCATACCGCCCAACGATCCCTCCGCCCCCTTTGCGGGACTCATCTTCAAGGTCGTCGCCAGCACCAGCGCCGACCTGCTGTACCTGCGCATCTACTCCGGAACCATTAACAAGGGCGACAAAGTGCTCAACTCTAGAACCGGCGAGACCGTCCGCGTGAAGCAACTGCTTCGTCTCTATGCCAAGAGCACCGAGAGCATCGAAAGCGCGGGTCCCGGAGATATCGTCGGGCTCATCGGTCCTCGCAACTGTGGTACCGGCGACACACTCTGCGCCGTCAACAAACCCGTCGCATTCGAAACCATCCAGTTCCCTGAGCCGGTGGTCTCCGTGGCCATAGAACCGCGCATGACCAAGGATAAAGAAAAACTAACCGAGGTCCTGGAACTGATCTGCCGCGAAGATCCCACCCTGACACTCAACAAAGACGAAGAAACCGGCCAGCGCATCCTCTCCGGAATGGGAGAACTCCACCTGGAGATCAATCAACACCGCCTTGAAAACGAATTCAATCTCTCAGCGCGCGTGGGCGAGCCCCGCGTCGCCTACCGCGAAACCTTCCCGGACACCGTGCGCAAGCGTGCGGTCTTCGCTAAAGTCATGGGCGACAACGAACTGTACGCCGAAGCGGAGATTGACGTATTTCCCCTGCCCTTCCGCGGCGAACGGTACACCTTCGAAAACGCCCTTTCCAGCTCCAAACCTCTGCCAAAGGCACTGGTCACGGCTGCGGAAAAGGCTCTGCAGAATGGCGTGCGCTCCGGCGGTCAGCACGGGTACCCCCTTCTTTTCGTGGGTGCTCGGTTACTCGACCTCACGCTTGATCCGGAAAAGTCCACCGAAGGTGCCGTAGCAGGCGCAATTCTCAGTGCCCTGGACCAAGCCATCCAAGAGAACGGGACGGTGGTACTCGAGCCAGTCATGCATCTCGAGATCATCACTCCCGAAGAAACCCTCGGCGACATCACCAACAACCTAAACCCTCGGCGAGCTGTGATCAAACAAATGGTGTCCCTGGGCAACGCCCGCCGCGTCGAGTGCGAGGCGCCCCTGTCCGAGATGTTCGGTTTCGGCAAGGATTTGCCCAAACTCAGCGGCGGACGGGCTTCGTTCACCATGGAACCATGCGGCTACCAGCAATTGCCCAAATACCTGGCCGATAAAATGTTTTCCTACCTCTGACCGCGTTCCACTCCGGCCGTCGAGGCGCCGGCCTCTACCCAGTACAGGGCGCGGCCCCCCGCGCCCGATTGGACCAGGGGACCGGGGCGGCCGGCCGTCGAGGCGCCGGCCTCTACCCAGTACAGGGCGCGGCCCCCGCGCCCGTCCCCCCTTAGTCGACAGGCAGGGATGCCTGTCACACTTTTCCTTTCCCCCGCAGTTCAACCGGGCAAAAAGCTTCGAAAAAATCGTCGGCAGCGTTCGCCAATCCGCAAACCCGACATTATGTTTCCGACTGTTTGATCGAACCGTTCCTCACAGCCGCAGACTGACGCGGCACCGGTACTGCGACTCGAACATGACCAAAGATTGGCCGAGGTGCATCGTGACCAACTCCAGCAATGCCGAAACCCGACACATATTCATCACCGGCGGGGTTGTCTCTTCTTTGGGCAAGGGGATCACGTCCGCCTCGATTGCTCTACTGTTGAAACGCCGCGGCTACCGGGTCGCCATCCAGAAATTGGATCCGTACCTGAATGTGGACCCCGGCACCATGTCGCCCTACCAACATGGCGAAGTCTACGTCACCGACGACGGTGCCGAAACCGATCTCGATCTTGGTCATTACGAGCGCTTCGCCGGAGTTGAGTGCTCTCAAGCGTCCAATTACACCACCGGACGCATCTACAGCAATGTCATCGCCCGCGAACGGCGCGGCGGATATCTGGGCAGCACCGTCCAGGTTATCCCTCACATTACCGACGAAATCAAAGGCGCCATTCGCTCGCTCGATTCGCCCCAGGTCGACTTCGTCATTACCGAGATCGGCGGCACAGTCGGCGACATGGAGTCCTCGCCGTTTCTGGAAGCTCTGCGTCAATACCGCCACGAACTGGGGCGGGAGCGCTGCCTGTTCATCCACCTGACGCTGGTGCCCTATATCCGCGCCGCCCACGAAGTCAAGACCAAGCCGTCCCAGCAATCGGTCGCCATCCTGCGCGAGATCGGCATCATCCCCGACATCCTGGTTTGCCGCTGCGAGCGTCATCTTGAGGAGGAGCATTTTCAAAAGCTGTCCCTGTTCTGCAACGTGCCGCGTCACTTGGTCTTCGAGGAAAAGGACGTTGACAACAGCATCTATGAAGTCCCCCTTGAGCTGGCGAAGCAGGACATCGACAAATACATCTTAGAGCTGCTGCAGTTCCACGTGCACGACTTGGACCTGACCGAATGGAAGACCATGGTCAACCGCCTAATCAACGCCCCCAACGGCGAACTCGAAATTGCCGTGGTCGGCAAGTACATCAGCCTGCAGGACGCGTACAAGAGCATCTACGAGGCCCTCACCCACGGCGGCATCTCCGCCGGCGTAACAATCAACATCCGCCACGTCGACTCCGAAGACATCGAAAACTCGGACGCCGCCTCGCTGCTGGCCGGATGCCAAGGCGTGCTCGTGCCCGGCGGGTTTGGCGACCGCGGCATTGAGGGAAAGATTGCGGCGGTTCAGTATGCCCGCGAACACGGCATCCCTTTCTTTGGCATCTGTTTGGGCATGCAGTGCGCGGTCATCGAGTTCGCGCGCAACGTCAGCGGACTCGACCAAGCGAACAGCGCCGAGTTCGCCCCCGACACCCCAAATCCGGTCATCGCCCTGATGGAAGAGCAGAAAGAGGTAACCGACAAAGGCGGCACCATGCGCTTGGGCGCCTGGGACTGCGCACTCCAACCCGATACCCACGCCCGAGATGCATACGGACTCGAACGGGTGATCGAGCGCCATCGCCACCGTTACGAGTTCAACGCAGATTTTCTGAACACACTCAAAGCCGGAGGATTGCGAATTGCGGGCACCTGCCCATCCAACGGGCTGGTGGAGATCGTCGAGATTCCAAACCATCCGTGGTTCGTGGCCTGCCAATTCCATCCCGAATTCAAATCCACGCCCCTTAAGGCGCACCCCCTATTCCGGGATTTCGTGGCTGCCGCCGTTGCGCAGCGCGATTCAAAAACGGACGAGAAATAGGTATGCTGGACTCTCCCAGAGAATATTGCGGACTCTGCGGAATGACCGGAGGCGACTCCGTCCTCGAGCAGGTTCACCTCGGTCTGCATTCCCTGCAGCACCGCGGGCAGGAAGCGGCGGGAGTCATGGTCCAGACCGAGGATGGCTGCAGCGTCCACAAAACCCCAGGCTTGGTCGACCAGCTCTTTGAAACCCTCCCCAAAAGCTGGTGGAAGACTCCCGTTTCCCGCGCCATCTCCCACGTCCGCTACTCGACGGCGGGCGGCTCGGTCGTCACCAATGCTCAGCCACTAATGGTCAACTTGGCGGGCGAAACCGTCGGCATCGCTCACAACGGGACGATCTGCAATGCCCAACGCCTGCGCCGCGAGCTGCTCGACGAGGGCGCCATCTTCCAAACCGATTCGGACACCGAGCTGATCCTCCACTTGGCCGCGCGCTCGCTGATCAAACGCCACAACGGCAATTTTCTGGACGCGCTCACCGAAGCGCTCCACCACATTTCCGGCGCCTATTCGCTGCTGATCATGACCAACGAGCTGATGATCGCGGTCCGCGATCCCCAGGGATTCCGCCCCCTGGCTATTGGCGATTTTGACGACGGCGGCCACATGGTCGCCAGCGAGAGCATCGCCTTCAGCGTCACCGGCGCGCAATATCTGCGCGAGGTGGAACCCGGCGAAATGGTCGTCTGGGACCGCGCCAACCGCATGTCCTCCTACCAGTTCGCCAAATCCGAACGCCGCGGATACTGCATCTTCGAGCACGTATACTTCGCCCGTCCCGGCAGCTACGTCTTCGGCGACAGCGTCTATGAGGCGCGCAAGGCCATGGGGCGGCAACTGGCCCGCGAGTGTCCGGCGGACGTCGACGTGGTAATCCCCGTACCCGACAGCGGCATCTATGCCGCGCTGGGCTATGCCGAGGAAGCCGACCTGCCCTTTGACATGGGTCTAAGCCGAATCCACTACGTCGGACGCACCTTCATTGATCCCGGCCTGGTTTCGCGCAACCGGCTGGTCCGCCGCAAACTGCAGCCGATCGCCGAAGCCCTGCGCGGCAAGCGTATTTGTCTGGTCGAGGACAGCATCGTGCGGGGGACCACCAGCCGAGCGCGCATTCACACCCTGCGCGACGTTGGAGTCAAAGAAATTCACATGCGCGTAAGCTGTCCGCCGCACCGCTACGGCTGCTATTTCGGCATTGATTTCCCCGAGCGGGAACGATTGCTCGCCAACAAGGTCAATGACGAGGAAATGGCGCGAGCGCTGCGCCTCGACAGCCTGGGCTACCTCTCCCTCGAGGGAATGCTCGGCTGCGTCAAAGCGCACCCGCCCGAAGATTACTGCTGCGCCTGCTTCAGCGGCGACTACCCCGTCGAACCCGAATACCTAACGGAGGGCGGCGCTTCATGATCAACGAAAAAGACATCATTAAAATCCGCGACATCATCATTGAGAAGTTCGAGCCCGAGAAAATCATTCTCTTCGGATCCTACGCAAATGGAACACCAGACGAAGACTCTGACGTCGATCTAATCGTTGTAAAGGACACGGACAAGGACATTCGAGAACTCGCAGCGGAAATG
>JBMCIU010000122.1:0-5762 GCA_048616755.1 Verrucomicrobiota bacterium | reverse complement strand
CGCTTGCTGACATGCATGACGTAGGTTCCCTGGTCCTCGCCTATTCCCCCGATGGGGTCCTCGCTTGCCGGTACGTATTCAATTCTGCGCCATGAACGAGGAAGGGTGCCCGCCAGATCTTCGATCCAGGCCTCGTCTCCGACAGCCGCAGCGTCCGTCCAAAGCGGCTGCCGGGGGTGCGAATTGGGGCAGCACTGCTGTTCCAACGTCCGGCCGTACCAGTCACGAAACAACTCCCACGAACCGCACCCCATCAATTTAATCAATGTCGGACGGTACCGCCCGGACCAGAACGATCCCTGCCTTTCCTTTCTGCGGTTGTAATCCTGCGCTATGCTCCCCGAAACGTACTGCATGACCGTAGAAACGTGGGCAGCCTTGTCGGCGGCCAGCAGCAGGTGAACGTGATTGCTGGTTACCATGTAGTTCAAAACCGATACCGCGTGTCGATCCGTCGCCTCACGCAAACGCCGCAGGTACTGTCGGCGGTCTTTCTTGAAACGCAACAGATAACGTCGCTCCTGACACCGCTGTGTGACATGATAGCAGCATCGTGTTTTGATCCAGCTGACTGACCTTCGGGGCATGAATGGCATCCTCGCGGTAGTTGTATGGCATATAAAGCGAAAATCATAATCTCTCGCGCCGGTCGAATAATGCAAGTGCCGATAAAGGCTTGATTCAGAAATAGGCCCGAAAACGAATTGCTTTCCGCACAACTTAAGATAGTTCTATTATATAAGACCCACGGCATACAAAAGATAACCGACGCTGACCCCTCAAACTTCCGGTAAGGCGTATCTTAACCGTTCACGGGGTAGTGCAGGGGATGAAAAAGGGAAAGGAAATCTCTGCTGGTGGGACTGGCGTGGTCTGAGCGTGTCGTGGGGCGGGCGCCGAAGTTGTACTCACCTCTCTTTGCGTACACCGGTTGCGGAGACCCGGCGGAGGATTCATCGAGTGCGGGGATCATACGGCACTTGGCTGAAACGCCAGGTTTCGTTCTGCCGTTCGCAGGTAAGGCCTCGGTCGTTGAGGCCAAGGCGGCGCAGGATGACCGCGATTTCCTCGGCTTGGTCGGGAACGGCAATTGCGCCGGCGAGATCGCGGGCAGTGTCCGCCCAGCAGGATTGGCGAGACACTGTATAGTGTTTGACTGTTTGAAACTTTTACGTCCAAGGAAAACGCAACGACAAGCAGCGAGGACAGTTAAGTATGACGGCGGAAGAACGATTGCAATGGTGGCACGAGGCGCGGTTCGGCATGTTCATTCATTGGGGCCTGTACGCCCTGCCGGCGGGTGAATGGAAAGGGGAAAAGATCGGCGGCATCGGCGAATGGATCATGCGTAATGCCAAGATTCCGATCGCCGAATACGAAAAACTGGCCGATGAGTTCAATCCGGTCAAATTCGATGCCGAAGAGTGGGCCGAAGTCGCCGGGCAGGCGGGAATGAAGTACTTGGTCATCACGGCCAAGCACCACGACGGGTTCTGCATGTTCCATTCTCCCAGCAACCCGTACAACATCGTCGACCGTACGCCGTTCAAACGCGACCCCATGAAGGAGCTGGCGGAGGCCTGCAACAAACGCGGCATCAAGATGTGCTTCTACTATTCCCAGGCACAGGACTGGCATGCGCCGGGCGGAGCCGGGCACTGGGAAGAGTGCAGTAGCGAAAAAGGCTGGCTGGGCTACACCCGCCCCGCGGAAGATTTCCAGGCGTACCTGGACGACGTGGTCAAACCCAACCTGCGCGAATTACTGACCCAGTACGGCCCCATCGGGCTGATCTGGTTCGACACTCCGGTGGCCATCACGCGCGAGCAAAGCGAATCACTGCGCGACCTGGTGCATGAATTGCAGCCTGAATGCCTGGTCAGCGGACGCGTGGGCCATGACGTGGGCGACTACGGCAGTCTCGGCGACAACGAGCACCCCGCCGGCCGGGTTGACGGTGCTTGGGAAACCCCCGCCACGCTCAACGACACCTGGGGCTTTAAGACCGACGACCACAACTGGAAATCGCTGGAGTACCTGATCGAACTGCTGGTCAATTGCGCCTCCAAAGGCGTCAACTACCTGCTCAACGTCGGCCCCACGGCCGAAGGCATCATCCCGCAACCCAGCGTGGAGCGGCTGAAGCAGGTGGGTGAATGGCTTGAACGCAACGGCGAGAGCATCTACGGCACGACCGCCAGCCCTTTCGCCGTAGATCCAAGCTGGGGACGGGTCACCGCCAAAGGCAATACGCTCTATCTGCACGTCAAGCACTGGCCTGCCAACGGCGAACTGTGCGTGTACGGCCTGCGCACCCCCGCGCGCTCGGCTCGGCTTCTCGGGGCGGAAGATACCTGCTGCGTTACCTTCGAGCAGAACGGCGATACGCTCACCTTGGTCGTTCCGAAAACGCCACCGGAAGCGATCGTCTCCGTCGTGGCACTTGAGTTGGACGGCACCCCCGATGTCGAGCAGATCGTCATCCAGGAAGGCAACGCAACCATCCGCCTGCCCGCTCACACCGCGGAAACCGAAGGCGACATCAAGCGCAACGCGCAAGGTGTGATTTGCGGTTGGAAAGCCGACGATGCCAGCGTTTCCTGGACCTTCCGGGTCAAGACCTCAGGCACCTACAACGCGACCGTCGTTACGCACGTCAATCGAAAGCGATTGGACATGTTCGACACGCCGACCCTCACCGCGGCCGTCGGTGCCGATACGCTTTCCGCACAGACCGACTACAGCGGCCTGGACCTGTCAGATGGGGCAAAAAACCGCCAGTATGCGCGCACCGGTTTGGGAAAATTCCACTTCGAAACGCCCGGAGAGTACACCCTCCGCCTGTCCGCCGAAGAGCTCAGTCCCGAACGGGAAAACGGGATGACCCTAGTGGCCTTGGAGCTTTCCCCCGCGTAACCAACATCCCCCGTCCGCGTCGGCGAAGGCTTCTGCGACGAGGTTTTGGGGAATCTTGTCGTTGGTGGTTGCGTGGGAACCGTTCACGGTTACCAAAAATCATCCGTGTTCATCTGTGTTCATCTGTGGTTAAAAATTTTTGCGAATTTCGGTTCAGGTCAGGGAGCGTATTGCTCGGACGTTGGTAGCTTTTTGTTTGCCGGGATCCTGGCCGGGGGAGATTTCGAATTCGAGGATGAATTTGCGGTTGGTGAGTTGGTCGAGTTCGAGTGATTCGGGGTATTCGGATTCGTGGCAGAAGATAGCTTCGTAGGGAGAGAGCGGATCGCGCGAATCGGTTCGCCAGAGTTCGCCGTCGATGGATTTGAGGTATCTCAGCCAGCCAAATTTTTTCGCGGGATTGTGTGCGTAGCAGACGCCGCGCACGAAGGAGCCGACCGCGCCCCACGGCTCGGTGACGTTTTTGGCTCGCGCGATGGGCAGCAGGTTGGGGATCAGGTAGCCTGAGACGTAGAGGTCGGCTTCCCGGCGCAGATCGCCGGAGACGTTGTCGAATGCAACGACTTCGACGCGGCAGCCGCGGTTCTGCAGAGCACGCACGACTTGGACGAAATCGCCGTCGCCGGTAGCCAGTACGACGCGGTCGAGGTTTTCGGACTGCAAGAGGGCGTCCACAGCCAGGTCCAAGTCGACGTTGGCTTTGCCGAAGCGATTGCCGACATCGTCGGTGTACCATTTGGTTTCCTTCTGGATGACCTTGAATCCAAAGTCGCGCAGCACGGCATGGAATCCGTGTTGTTTGTTGCGGTATTCGGCGTCGGTTTCCGCGCGTTGCGGGTCGTAGCTGACATAGGTATTGAGTCGGATGGGTTCGGCGCCGCCGCGGCAGGTAAATTCGCGCAGCACGTCGTACTGCATGCCGAATCCGCCGTTCATGGCCAGGTTGGCCGCATCCACGTATAGGCCGGCCTTGAGATTGCGGTTATTTTGTGAACTGTTCATGGGGTCTCGCGGTGCAGTTGGGTTGGGTTGTCGTCGTTGATGATGGGGCGCAGTCGGAGGCGGTAGTTGTAGCGGCCGGGAGGGATGAGGAATTCCGGGTAGATATTGGGTCGCCACCCGGTGTCACCGCCCAGGCCGGTGTGAAAGCCGTCCAGGTGCAGGTTAACTTCGTTGCGGGAGGGGAGTTTGAAGTAGTAGTTGTTTAGGTACAGGTCCTCCAAGCGGCAGGGCAGGGCGGAGAAGTGCAGTGTTGGTGCGCCGCAGATGAGTAGTCCGGCCCCGTTTTTGTCGGTGAGGGTCAGCCGTCGAACGTCGGTTTTTCCGCCGTTTTCCTGGGGAAAAATGTAGGGCACGTATTGGTCGTCGACTGTAGCGGTGTGGAGGCCTGTCAGTGCGCTGTGTTTGCGGTCCGGATAGTTTTCGTGCGGTCCGCGGCCCAGCCAGGCGAGTTGGGAGAATTGCCCGGGCAACTGTGTGCGCATGCCGATGCGGGGCAGGGGGGGCAGAGCGTTGTCGGCTGTGACGGTGCAGTCCGCGAGGATGTCGCCCGTGTTTAGCAGGGTGTATACGATCTGGCTGCGCAGGCCGTGCGGCAGGTCGTTTGGCTGGTGCCTGGCGCAAACGCGCACAATGGCTGTTTGTTCGTCGAGTTGGCCGGCGCGGATGTCTTCGACCGTTCGTTCGAGGCGATCCAGTCCGGCGGCAATCCAGCGTTGTCCGTAGCCTTCGGGGTTCGTGCTGTAATCGATATCGGTGGGGGCGCGGAAAAAGCATTCCTGCAGCGGGTTCTGCAGCAATTGATGTCCCTCGGCGTTTTCCAGGGCGGTCAAGAGTCCCGTGCGGTTGTCAAAGACGGCGGCGAAGGTCTCTCCGGCGACTGTGAAGGCGCCTTCGGCATTGCGGGTTTGCAGCGAGCTTTTGGTGGCGGTTTTCCGGGGGAGCGCGGAGGGTGTGGGTGTGGAAAGGGGCATGGGGAACTGTTCCCAGCTGATCAAGTGGCCTGCTTCGGCCCAAGGGGTGGGGTCCTTGAGGACAAGCCGAAGGGTTAGGTGGAGCTCCCGGCCGGGACGAACGGTGATCTGTTCAAACGGGATTTCCAGCAGTCCGTCCTCGCCGGTTGTGGGGAAGCTGTGTTCGACTTGAGCGCGGGCGGAATTGGGGCGCGGCATTAGGTTGCCGGGCGGCACGGACGGCGGGGCCAGTTCGCCGGACTCGACGGGTTCCCCGTCTTCGGTCAGCTCCCACTGTACAAGGTAGCGGGAGAGATCCAACGCCTGTTGGCGGTTGCGCACCAGAACGCGGCCGGCCAGGAGGTCGTCGTCGCTGTCCACGTGGAAGGTGACGGGCGCCTGGCACTTTTGCATCTCGACGGCGCCGGGTTTGATTGCGAGGTCGGGGAAGACCACGCCGTTGAGGCACATGCGGTGCGTGTGATATTCCTCATCCTGTTCGTCTCCGTACAGCCATTTGGTTTCGCCGTTTTCACGCTGGAGGATGGCTTTGTCCGACCAGTCCCAGACAAATCCGCCCTGGAAGCGGGCGTGGCGGTCGACAAGTTGCCAAAATCGGTAAAAGTTGCCCGTGGCGTTGCCTTTGCAGTATGCATACTCGCACATGATCATGGGGCGATTTTCTTCGGGGCGGCCCAGTTCTTCGACTACCCAATCGAGCTTGGGGTACATGGGGGCGAGGATGTCGGTAATCTCCGGACCGGGATAGCCGCTTTCGTATTGAATCGGGCGTGTTGGATCCTGGTGGCGCAGCCATGCGGCCATGGCGGCGTGATTCGGTCCGTGGAACGATTCGTTTCCCAGGGACCAAAAGAGTACGGAGGGGTGGTTGCG
>JBMCIU010000121.1:0-5816 GCA_048616755.1 Verrucomicrobiota bacterium | reverse complement strand
ACTGGAAGAGCCGGATTATGTTCCGATTCGCAACGGATTGATGGCCGACGGCATATCGACGGTTCTGTCCGGTGTGCTGGGCGGCATGGCTGTTGACACATCCTCCAGCAATGTGGGCCTTGCTGCGGCGACCAAAGTGTTCAGTCGCTGGATAAGCTTCGGGGCCGGGGTTCTGTTTATCCTGCTGGCCTTTTTGCCGCGGTTTGTGACCATTCTGGCGCAAATGCCTCTGCCGGTGCTGGGGGCTTCCATCGTCTTTTCGGGATGTTTTATGATATGTGTCGGCTTGCAGGAAATGTTCAGCGAGTCATGGAATTCACATAAGACTTTTATCGTCGGCATTGCGTTGTTTTTTGGACTGAGCACCGCTTTTCTGCCGGGGCTCTATGCCCGCGCCCCGCATTTTGTGCAGGCTTTTTTCACAGACCCCCTGCCGACGACCACCATTATCGCCATCGTACTTAATCAGGTTCTGCATCTTAACAAGCTGTTTCGTCCCCAAAAAACAGTCATGCGGTCACCATGATTTCGATAACCGAGATCGGTGCCGCAACAGGAGAATTATGATGAATGCTCTCAACAAGTGTCGCCTTGTTTCCCCTGCGCCGGCCGTGAAACCTAGCTCCCCACAAAATTCCAGGCCTTGGAGATCATTTTCGCGAAAGTTCCAGACATTGGAAATCATTTTTCCGAAAGTTTCAGGCTTTGGAACTTTTCTCCTGGCCGTATTTTTGTGTTTCTGGGCGTCTTTTTCGCGGGCGGAGGAGATTGCCTTCACCAATACCATCGACCATTGTCGCGCGGCGATTCCGGACGTCATGGATGAATATGACATCCCAGGTTGCTCGGTCGTGCTGGTTGAAGGCCGGCGCGTGGCTTGGGCGGAGGGCTTCGGGTATGCCAACCTTGAGGAGCAGATCCCCGTAACGACCGATACCGTCATGATGATCGGGTCGGTTTCCAAATTTCTCACGGCCATTATGGCGGCGCAATTGGCGGATGAAGGCGCCCTGGATCTGGATGCGTCCGTCACCAACTCCATTCCCGAACTCACAATGCAACCGCGTTTCGAGGGAACCCCCGGCGCATGGACCCCACGCAATCTGCTCAATCACCATGCGGGGCTGCCGGGCGATATCTACAACGGGCTCTTCGGAGTCACCGACTACTGGCCGGGGTACGCAACGTGGCTGCTGGATTATCTGCGCAACGATTATCCGCTGTATCCGCCCGATATGATGGCCAGTTATGGGAATAGCGGGTTCAGCATCATGGGCGAGGTCATCGCCCGGCACGATGGGGTGGATTTCATGGACGCAGCGGAAACCCGTATTTTCGAACCGCTCGGCATGACGCATTCGTCTTTCCTGCCCGACAAACCGACCGTTGCGGCTCAATTGGCCACAGGGTATGGGGACGGGCTGCCCCAGCCGACGCTCATCTGCAACACGCCTTCTTCCGGCGGAGCGTTCTCGCGTCCGCTCGACATGGCGCAGATCATCAAAATGGTGCTGGCCGACGGCAAGGTCGATGGCGAGGTCTTCCTTTCGGAGGAGCGGATCGCCGACTTGGGGCGCGAAGCGGATGCGCCCGTGAAGCCGGGGAATCTGTTCCGTCCTGGCTTGGGGCTGGATTCCGTAGCCGATCCCGTCATGCGGTATGCCGGCGATACATGGCTGAAGTCCGGTGATACGGGCACTTTCAGCGCGTTGCTACTCATTCTGCCTGAGCGTCAAATGGGTGTTTTTGTGAACATCAACAT
This sequence comes from Verrucomicrobiota bacterium, assembly GCA_048616755.1. GTDB lineage: Bacteria > Verrucomicrobiota > Lentisphaeria > Oligosphaerales > CAZSBQ01 > CAZSBQ01. The sequence continues at coordinate 4,054 of JBMCIU010000121.1, read as the reverse complement.
CTCGCATCCCGCCGCCTTTCTGATTGCCCGCACTATACTTAAGGAAGCCATCCTCGAGCGCGACGGACTGGATTCCCCGGGAATCGCCCCCATGCCCGAACCAGAGCCAACCGACTGGTCATACGATGAGTTGCTGGCCATTGAGGGACATTACATCACGACGGGGCAGGTGGTTCGCTTTGACGCGGAAACGGACGGTACGCTCTCGGTGGTCTACAACGCGCAGCAGCAAAGCGAGCCTGCGGAGCATTGGCATCCGCACGAGAACGGTCGCTTCTTTCCGCTCGGACAAACCAATGTTCAATATGCTTTCGCGAACATGGGCGGGCGTGATGTGGTTCTCCGCTACGGCAGCGATGGCAACATGCAGGTCGAACTGCAGTACGGCGGCTATTTCGAGGGGATTTTGGGCGAGCGCTATGACCCGCCACCCGTCCCGGATGCGTGGTCAAACCGCCTTGACCGCGTGTGGTTGGCAGACAATATCTGGCATGACGATTGGATGTACCAGTACGGACTGCAAAGGCTTGAGCTTTCCGAAGGCAACGGCATCCTGGCGCTTTCGGGCATTGCCGACGCTGTGCTGGAACCGAATTCTGACGATGTGGCCTTCGTGGGCGGGCTTTCAACGCGCGGCGGAGGCGCTGTGCGAAGCGAACTGGATACGGCGGGCCACGAGGTTCTGTGGTTTTCCGGCTATCGCTTTCGCGCCCTGGATGAGCTGAGCGTGCTGAACGATGCCGCGCCCCTGGCGGGAAACGCCGGTCCCCACGATAACGCGCTGTTTGTGTACGAACCGGGAATCGCGGAAAAAGATGTCGTCTTCATGCTGTCTCAAGATGCAGGGCACGCCACCATCGCGCTTTACGATGAAGACTTCGAACGCGCGCAGTCCGGCCAGGGGTTTGTGGAATATGCTGCGACCGCCGATGCGCCGGTGGTACTTTCGGTCAGCTCACCCGAGCCGGTAGATTTCGAGATCAAGGCGGTGGACGTGACGGAAGTGCGCGAAGCGATGCGGCGGACGCTGATACAGTACCCAGATATACCCGGCTTCGGCGTTGCCGCGCAGGAACCCGGCTTCCCGCCGATTATCCTCACCGAGGGCTACGCGCGAATCAGTCCGCCATCGGACGAGCCATCGCTCCCATTGCAAGGCGATGAGCAGTTCCACATCGCCAGCATTTCAAAAACCTATACCGCCGCCGCCATCTTTCTCCTGCAACAGCGGGATCTGCTGGACATCGCCGATGGCGTAACCCAACACGCGCCGGAACTGAACATCCCGCGCGGGGACGAAATCACGATCGAGATGCTCCTTCAGCATCGCTCCGGTCTCCCCGTTGCCAACGACTGGTTCAATGGCAAACTCGTGAAAGACCCGCTTCTCGAATTCACGGTCGACGAAATCGTGGATGTCGCCAACTGGCTCCACCCCGACCTGCTGTTCGACCCAGGAACGAACTGGAGCTATACCGACACCGGCTACAACATCCTCGCCCGCGTGATTGAAAATGTGTCGGGCATGAATTATCAGGCGTTCATCGAGGACGAAGTCCTAATGCCGCTCGGACTGACCAACACGTTTGCCCCCCACAATTACCAAACCGAAGTGCCGGAGCCGTCCGTCAGCAGCTACATGCTGATCAACGGCGATTTCCAGGATCGCTCGGTCTGGAATCCCTCGGTCGAATTCGGCTGCGGCAGCATAATCGCTACGCTCGAGGATTTGATGAACATGACGCACGCCTTCTTCATGACCACCGATTTGCTCGATGAGGCCACCCAATCGCTGATGATGGAAAAAGTTAGTTCGACCGGCCTCGATTTCTACGGGCGCGGATGCGATCTGGCGGAGGGCCTGGGCTGGGGACACGACGGCACGATGTGGGGCACACTCTCGACCGCGCGCGTTGACGCCAACAACGGCGTGCGCGTCGCCGCCGTCATGAACGGCCAGTATGAGGACGAGCGGCTCATCTCCGCCTCTTTCGCCATCCGCGGCGCGTTGGGCCTGCTGAAAAACGCGATGGGCCACGATGCCGGAAACCTCGGACAGCACGAGCCTATGGTGTTCCCGATTCTCGGCCCGGCGCGTCAAGGGAAACCCTTCCGCTATCAACCGCTTGCCTTCAATTTCCCTGCCGCATGGAACATCACCGGACTGCCCGACGGCCTGGACTTCGATCCCGACACCGGCGAAATCTCCGGCACACCGAGCGAACGCGGAACGTTTCCCCTCAACCTCACCGCCCAGAACGCCTACGGCCAGGCAGAGATTAAACTGGATCTCGAAGTCAAAACCGGCTACGCCAACACCATTGCCGCCATCCGCGAAATGATTGCCGACATGATGGAAGAGGAGGGTGCCGTCGGCTTGTCCATTGCCTTGGTGGACGATCAGGACATTGTCTGGGCTGAGGGCTTTGGCTATGCCGACCGCGAAGCGGGTATCCCCGTCACACCCGATACCGTTTTCCGCGTCGGTTCCATTTCCAAAGTCTTCACCGCCGCCGCCGCGCTTCAATATGCCGAGCGCGGCTTGCTTGATATCGCCGCGCCCTTCACTGATTACGCCCCCGAAGTGAGCTGGCGCCCCCGCTACGAAGAAACGCGGCCTATCACAACCGTTGACCTCATGACCCACCAGTCCGGCCTGCCCGGCGACCTCATCCGCGCCGCCTCCCTGACCCAGCCGCTTGGGACAGGATATATCGAGACGCTCAAGGATCTTGCGCAGACCTATCCCGTGCTCCAACCTGGCACGATGACGAACTACTGCAACGTCGGATTCATTCTGCTCCAGGGGGTAATCGAAGCGGCCGCCGCCGCTGAAGGCGACTTCCGTCCTTTCGATCAACTGGTGAATGACCGCCTGTTCGACCCCCTCGGCATGGAAGCTACCTCCTATTTATCCGACAAGCCCGCCATCGACAATCAGTTGGCGGTTCCCTATGTTGGCGGCCAACGCATGCCGGCCGAATTTATCGAGGGACTTGGGGCCGGAGGCATGTACAGCCGTCCCACCGACCTGGCCGAATTCATCAAAGCCGTCTTTGCCGCTGAACCGCGCGTGCTGCGCAAGGAAACGTTCGATCAGGCCATGACGGACCACTCCGCCAACGCCGTCTTCGATGCTTTTGCCTCTCAAAAAACCGGTCTGGGCTGGGATGACGTTGCCGATACACGCCTGAGTTACGCCGGACCGTCGGTCTGGAAAGCCGGCGACACAATGGCCTATGCGGGCCAGTTGCACCTCCTGCCCGAGAAGAAACTGGGCGTGGCCATCTCAGTCAATTCACCCAGCAACATACCGACCACTCTCGACGCGTTTGTTCTGCAGCATGCCTTGTTGGAACGCGACGGAGAACATTGGCCCACCGACACGATCACCTATCCCACAAACCTCGCCGATATCAGCCAGGCCGAGCTGGATGAACTCGCCGGCGCCTATGTGGGCCCCGCGGACTACGATCTTGTCGAAGCCCACCCCGGATCGCTTACCTATCGCCGCGCCGTCTCCTATGACGCTATGACCTTGGAAAACCTCCAATTGCGGGAAAACGGCTGGTTCATGAGCGATGACGACCCCTCACAGCTCATTGCCTTCACCAACGTACAGGGACGCGACATAGTTCTGCACCGCCAGAATCACGGCACGTATGAAACGCACAGCATCTTTTCCGAGCGCTTCGAACCGGCCGATCTGCCCGCTGCCTGGTCCAAGCGTCTCGGCAAAACCTGGATCGTCCGCAACGCCCCCGCGAACGATTACCTCGCCGTCATGGGCGTACCGTTGGAACTCACGCTTGAGTATGATCATCGTGGAGTGCTGCGCGTGGTGACCGGTGGCATTCCCCCCATACGGGTAATCCAACCCGAAACCGACGAACTCGCCTGGGTTCCCGGCATCGTCAACCGCGGCGATTCCGCCGTACAGATAGTCGACATCAACGGCGTCGAACACATCCTTTACGGAGGTTATACTTTCGGCCCTGCCGTCACGGACAGCGATAACGACGGTCTGCCGGACGCATGGGAACAGCAGATCGTC
>JBMCIU010000120.1:0-5829 GCA_048616755.1 Verrucomicrobiota bacterium | reverse complement strand
AGATCCCGCGGCAACTATGATCCTATTCACCACGGGGGCAAGCCCCGTGGGGTCTTTTATACGGCGGTTGAGTCAAGCCGGCATTCCAACAGCTACCGACAGCATTCGATATCAAGGGAACCACGGATAAACACGGATGGACACAGATTTCTATCGGCGTTCACGAGTATTGGCTGAAAAATGGCATCGTTAGGCCAACGCTCACAGCTGTGTCGTTTATAGCTTGCGCATAGCCAGGGCCGAACCCCCAGGCGTGGTCAAAAAAACGGAGGCGCGAGAATGGATTCTCGCGCCTCCGTGACGGTTTCCGTGAGCAAGCGAGCGCTTCCGCGCCGCACTTCGCTCGAAAGGGTCGCTCGTCGATCAACCAATTTCAGTGAAGCGACTGCCGGGAACCCCGCAGACATCACACTTGTCGGGCACTCCGCCTTCGACCGTATTGCCGCAGACCGGACACACATAAATCGCCGTGCTGTCCAAGTCCTTGCCGGATTTCACTGCCTCGAGTGCTTTGGAATACAACCCGTGATGAATTTCTTCCACTGCCAGGGCGTTCTTGAACGAACGTTCGGCCGGCTTGTTCCCCTCTTTCTGGGCTTCGGCCAGAAAATCGGGATACATCTTCTGAAACTCATGTCCCTCTCCCTCGATTGCATCCTGCAAGTTGGCGGCCGTATCCTGGATGCCGCCCATGACCCGGAAATGCGCGTGAGCATGCACCGTCTCGGCCTCCGCGGCCGCACGAAACAGCTTGGCTACCTGGGACAGACCGTCCGCGTCCGCCTTCTGAGCATACGCCAAATACTTGCGGTTTGCCTGGCTTTCACCGGCAAAGGCTTCCTGAAGATTGTCCATTGTTGCCATTGTGTTCTCCTCCTGTTGTGTTTTCTCTTCTCCGCGACAACACGACCACCGTGTTGTCTTAACAAATACAGTATCAATAACGATTACTGAAAGTGCTACTATATATGTTTATTTGGAATATGCCAATCTTCCCCGCGGCTACAATCCACGTCGGATACTGGCGTCGCCAAAACGGCGTCTGATGTCGTCCAAAGCTTTGTCTAGTCGGCGTTGTTCAAGTCGGAGTTGATTTTCCGCGGGGAAAAGCGGCAGTTCAGCTTGGTAATGGCGGTTTTCCTTGCTGAAATTTTCCACGCCGACGCCCACAAGGCGGACGGGGCTTGAGCGTCTCACGGCGTGGAGCAGCTTTCGCGCGGCGGCCAAAACATCCGCGTCACTATCGGTGAAGCGGGGCAGGCTCTGCTGCCGGGTCAGTGTTTCGAATCCGGCCCAGCGAATTTTCAGTCGGACGGTGCGCGCGCTTTTTCCGGATTCGCGAAGTCGGCGGCCCACTTTGCCGGCCAAAGCGGCAACGGTCCGTTCAACCTCGGTCCAATCCGTGACATCTTGGGGAAAGGTGGTTTCGTTGGAGATGCTTTTCTCCTCCGAGTCGGGAGCCACGGGTCGTTCGTCGTGACCGAGAGCCAGTTCGGCGAGGGCCTCCCCGGTGTTGGGGCCGAGGATGGCGATCAATTCCCGTCGGCTGCGTTGCTGCAGATCGCCAATGGTGCGAATGTGCCATTGGGCCAATTTGGCCTCGGTTTTTGGGCCCACTCCCCACATGCGTCCAATGGGGAGCGGCGCGAGAAACGCCCGGATAGCCTCCTCGCTTCGCGGGACCACAGTCAATCCGTCGGGCTTGTCCAGGTCACTGGCAATTTTGGCCAAAAACTTATTGGTGGCCGCGCCGACCGAAGCGGTCAGTCGGAGCCGGTTGCGAATGCTCGCCTTGAGTTCTCGGGCGAGCGGTTCGACTCGCTCGGGCATGTCGTTCCGTCCCGAACAATCCACGAACGCTTCATCGATCGAAACCGGCTCGACAAGCGGGGAGACCGAACGCAGAATGTCAAAGACTTGACGGGAAATTTCGCGGTAGCGTTCCATGCGCGGGCGGACGAAAGCCCCGTGCGGACACAACCGCCCCGCCGTACGCGAAGGCATCGCCGAGTGAATTCCGAACAGACGGGCTTCGTAGGAACAGGTGGCGACCACCCCGCGCGCGTCGGGAGGCGAACCGACGATAACCGGACGCCCTCGCAGCTCCGGGCGGTCCAGTTGCTCCACGGAGGCAAAGAACGCATCCATGTCCAGATGTAAAATGGTGCGGGTTTCGGTCATGGGGCACATAAAGGATTTTAGGACCAGCGCTTGTACTAGAAGTACATGAGCATGACAGCAACGACACTCCTCGCCGTCAGCGCCGCGGATCGGCGCTGGGCGGTGTATCGCCCGGACAAACGCGCTTGTCCAGAACGTCGCGTTTTAGTTTGCCACCCGATGAAATTGACAATTGCGAACTCATGCACTCGGCTACCAGCCTGCTATAGTATAACACTTCAAAACAGCCGCTGCTCCACCCGCGATCCCAAAAACAACACTCGCAGTGCCAGCAATAAATTATGGAGAACTTCACCATGACGCATCACTTTCGGTCCATTGTCGGAGCGCTCGCCGCATCCGCGCTTCTACTCGGAAGCGGCATGTCCGGACAGGCAGATACAGTGACGACCAGCGACGGCTCTATTCTCAACGGGCGCATCGCAGGGATCGCAAACGGCACGCTGGAACTGGAAAGCAAATTTGCGGGGTCCCTTGAAATATCGCTTGAGCACATCACCCGTCTGCAGACTGACCAGGCCTACGCCATTGACTTGGTCGACGGCAACCGACTGGTCGGAGAGCTGGAGCACAACGACGAAGGCAGCCTGACCGTGCGGAGCGCACTCGGCGCCATCAGCATCTCCGTCGACAGCATCGTGGCCATGAACGCCAAGGGAAGCGCCCCCGCGCCGCCGCCGCAAACGGCCCCCTCTGAGGACTCCCCGCCGGCGCCGCCCGAATGGAGTTACGAGGGTACGGTCGACATCGGCGGCAAAACCGGCAATTCCGAGCGACTCAGCACGGCTGCCTCTGTTGCCGCAACCCGCACCCATGGAGGCGAAACACTGCGCCTACATGCCGCCGCGGAAAAGGTCGAAGACGACGGCAACACCAGCTCCGACGAACGTAGCGGCGGAATTGATTTCGAACGCGTCATCGGCAATAATCACAGCTGGTACACACGCATAGAAATGGCCCGCGACGATGTCGAACAGATCGACCTGCGCACGACCGCCGCGCTTGGCTACGGCTACTACCTGATCCGCCGGGACGACCACAAACTGCGCCTCCGCGCGGGCTCGCTCTTCCGTCACGAGTCCTACAGCAATGCCGAAGACGAGCAAACTGCGGGGATTGACCTGGGCATGCGCGACGACTGGCAACTGACTGATGCGCTGCGCATGATCAACGAAGTTAACTACACCCCCAGCATCGAGGATACCGCGGACTACCGAATTCTACAAAGCTCCAGCCTGGAAACCCCCTTGCAACTGACCAACGGCAACCTGCGACTGCGCCTGGGGATAACCAATGAATACGACAGCCAACCCGCCCCAGGACTGGAAAAGCTCGACACCCTCTATTTCACCCGACTCGTCTTTGGCTGGTAGAATCGACACTGCCCGGAAATGGGGTTTCACCTCGACGATTTTGGCGAACCGTGTACGGCCACAAAAAGGAAGACGAAATGATTTCTCCCAGTCAGATTAAGGAGATACGACAAGAAGGCGGCAGTGTCCGTGCCGAGACCAATGTGGGACACTATCGATTCACGGCCTGGGCCGACTCCATCATTCACGTCAGCTACTGGCCTGACGCGAACGAACAGAAACTTCCTTTCTGGGGCATTCAACCTCGTCCCGAACAGGCGCCGGACTTTGAGCAAACACCACTCAAGGACGGCTGGCGGCTAAACACCCCAGGCGCCTCGATCACACTGAATGCCGGATCTGGCGAATGCGCCTTCGCCAACCGCGACGGCACCCACCTGACCACACTCATCCAAACCCAAATGGCGCCGGTGCGCATCTCCGGCGAAGAGACATTCCACACCTACGCCATCTTTCGCGCCACCAAGGGCGAAGCCTACTATGGTCTCGGCCAGCACCAACGCGACTGGATGGACCACACGCACTGGGATGTCCCGCTTTGGCACGACTACAAGGCCGAGGGCGGAGAGGTCATAGCCATCCCCTTTCTGGTGACCAACAAGGGCTACGGCGTAGTTTGGGACAACCCCTCGCGGAGCAGCATTTTTCCCGGCGGCAACGGGCGGACCGTATGGTGGTCCGAGGTAGGCGAAGCCGTATCGTTTTTCATCATTGCGGGGGCCGGCATCGACGATGTCCATGAGGGATATCGTCAGCTCACTGGTCCGACCCCCCTGCCCCCCAAAGCCGCGCTGGGCTACATCCAGTGCAAGCAACGGTACAAGTCCAGCGACGAACTGCTCACCGTCGCCCGCACCTATCGCGACAAGGGCTACCCCTGCGACATGCTCGTGGTCGACTGGTTTCACTGGAAAACCTTGGGAGACATGGACTTGGATCCCAAGTTCTGGCCCGATCCAGCCGCCATGAATCGCGAACTTCGCTCCTTGGGCTACCAGGTCATGATCTCTTGCTGGCCTCGCTTCTTGAAGAACAGCCTGCACTACGACACACTCGAGTCCAACGGCTGGTTCATGAAGGACGCATGGGGCGAAACGCTGAACGGCACCCCTCAGGACAGACGAGGCGCCCTGCTCGACACCACCAACCCGGCGGCGGGCCAATGGTTTTGGGACACCATCCAGGCCAGCTACGGTTCGCGCGGGTTCTCGAGCTGGTGGGTGGACGAGAACGAACCCGACATCAACCCCCACCCCTACTACCTCGATGCCGGTACCGGCGCGCGCGTCCATAACATCTACCCGCTCACCCACACAAAAGCGATATACGAAGGACATCGGCGCGACCGCGCCGACCGCTGCCTAACGCTGTCGCGTTCGGCCTATCACGGCGCCCAGCAGTACGGCACCACATTCTGGTCCAGCGACATTCATCCCACTTGGGACGTCTTTCGCCGCCAGATCCCCTGCGGTCTCAACTTCTGCGCCTCGGGATTCGCCTACTGGTCCAGCGACATCGGCGGCTGGCACGCCGTCCCGCAACAGCCAATCGAGGACGACAGCTACAAATCTCTGCTCATTGAAGCCGGCGAAGCTCAGGCGGCGCGCGAGGACACCTTCAACTATGCGGAACTCTACATCCGCTGGTTCCAGTACGGCGCATTCTGCCCCACCTTCCGGGCCCACGGCACCCGCCCGGAAAACGAAGTCTGGAGCTTTGGCGAAACAGCCGAAAAGATTTTGGTGCAGTATCTAAAACTCCGTTACAGATTAATCCCCTACATCTACTCCCTAGCGTGGCGAGCACACACACGCGGAACCCCGTTCATGCGCGCTCTGTTCATGGATTTTCCGGAGGATCCCAACGTGCGCGACGCCAAATACGAGTACATGTTCGGCCCCGCCTTCCTGGTGGCGCCCGTCTACACTCCGGGCGCAAACACCCGGGACGTCTACCTGCCCAAAGGCGCCAACTGGTACAATTACTGGACCGGAGAACTCCACAAAGGCGGCCAGACAATCCGCGTCAACGCACCCCTGGACACCCTCCCGCTTTTCGTCCGCGCGGGAAGCATTGTGCCAATGGGAGAAGTCGTAGATCACTTGGGCATCTCCCAACAAAACATCGGAATACTCGTGGCCGAAGGCGCAGACGCGCAGTTCGATCTTTACCGCGACGACGGCACAACCTATGCCTACGAAAACGGCGACTTCACGCTCACCGCCCTGCACTGGAACGACAAAACCAAAACCTTGAGCGTGGACAACGATCACGA
>JBMCIU010000119.1:0-5833 GCA_048616755.1 Verrucomicrobiota bacterium | reverse complement strand
TCACGGTTCCAGAAATCTGTGTCCATCCGTGTTTATCCGTGGTTTTCTTGATTTTTAAACCACAGATGAACACAGATAAACACGGATAATTTTCATGGGACGTGAACTGTGAACGGTTGCCGTTCCGTTTTGCATGTCAATTTGGGCGAAAACTCTGGCCGATTCGTTCCGAATCGATCGGGTGCGCCGACGTTTCAAGCTCCGCGCACCGACTTCGACAAGCGCCACCCACGAAAATTCTGCAGTGCCTCCTGAACCAGGATATCATCCGCTCTGGGGCGTTTGCCGCAGTATGGGTCGGATGGTCATGGGGACGTTCATTTCGGTTTTGGCGCTCTCGAGGCGGGTGCGGCTGGAGACGACGCAATTGGCGGCGCAGTCGCGTGCTTGTTCGAGCACTTGGCTAAAGGCTTCGCGGACCTGATCGACCTCGGCGGCCAGGAGGCGCTGGTAGATATGCGCGCGTCGCTCGGGGGTAAGGCCTGTGCGGAAGTGCCCCAGGGTTTCGGATGTTGCCGCCTCGGGACGGATGGGAGTTTGGAATCCTTTGGCGGTGGTGATGATGGCGCGGTCCAGCTCGGCTTTTGTCCAGGGCGCGTCATGGACGTAGTCCAGCAATCCGTCGAAGACACGGTAGGTACGGGCGATGTGCGGATCGGCGTAGGAGAACAGGATCATGTGGCCGGGCAAGCCGCGGTACTGACAGCCAGCGCCGTAGGCGTTGCCCTTCAAACGGATTTCGCTGATCAGGTAGTCAATGTTGATTAGCTGGGTGCCGAGCATCAGCAGCGGCGCCAGTTCGGATTCGAAACCGGGGGTGCGGAATGCGCGCACGCAGTGCGAAACCTGGATGGGGGCGGCCAAGCCCTCGTGGACCGAAGTGCCGAGGGGAGTGAAGACGGACGGTTCGGATTCGCGGTGGTCGGCCTGCATCCGGGCGATCCAACCGTCGAGCCGGGCGTGGACGGCCTGAGCGGCTTCGACCGAACCGGTAAAAGACGCGCTGAAACGGTTGGGGGCGAGCAGAAAATCGCGAACCCCGCAAACGCTTTCCACGATGCGCGGAAATTCGCAGTCGAACCCCGCGACGAGTTGCTCGACGCGATCCAATTGCGGCAATCCGCGCAGTTGCTCGTTTCGCTCCGCTTCGGCGAAGAGGTGGCGCGCGGCATGGCGCCGGGCGGTTCCCAAGCCGTCCTGGACCAGACGAGTGCGCAGGCGTGCGCGGGTTTGGGTGATAACGTCGCTGAAGCGCGCACGGTCGTCGGGATTGGCTTCGAAGAGTATGGTCTCAAGCAGATCTAGCGCGGGATCCAGCTGTTGGTCCAGAGCTTTCATGTCGAGTGTCACGCCGAGTGCCGGGGTACCCGGCGGATCAATGCTGGTGCGCAGTTCCAGACCGGCGTGAAGTCCGCCGGTGGCTTCGGCCTGTCGCCAGGCGACCTCCTGGAAGTCCCAGTCGCCGGCGCCAAGTTTGCGAACAGTCTCGATATAGCGCGGCACGGCTTCCCACAGCTCGGCGGGGAAACCGCGGAGGTCGAATTCGAGGCGCAAATAGTTGACTCCGTTACTGAAGACGCGGTTGTGTAGAAAGGTGCCGCCGCCCGACACGCTTGTGGTCTCGGTATCCACTTCTCGGGGTTTGGGCGGCAGGTCTTGCACGGACAATTGGGGCAGTGTGGCCACGTCGGCGGGCGTGTTCGGCGCACCCGCCTCGGCTTCGACGCGCGCAGCCTCCTCGGCGACGCGTTCGGCGTCGGCGTCGCTCATGGCTTGCCGCCGAGTGACCAAATCGCGAGCCAGCTTGCTGTCGACGGTGGCCTGGTGTTCGCGGTCGGGTTTGAACAGCAGATCCAGGCGATGGGGATTATCGATCAGGCGGTCGCGTATGAGAGCCCGGAAAACGTGCGGATCCGCCGCATAGCGGTGGCTTGTTTCGGCGAGCAGCTCGTCCGCGTTCATGTAGGTCAGCGGATCGCGTTCATATAGCCAGGCATCAAGGACTTCCTCAAGGACATTGAGCGGAAAGAGGGTGCTAACTTCCTGAAAGTCGTAGGCTGCTTGCTGAAAGGCGGCGCGCACGTGTCGATCGTCAAAGCCGGACTCCGCCAGCGACTCAAGCGTGGTCTCGACCAGCTCGCGAAAGTCCGCCGCGCGTTCGGGCTCGCTGCCCTTGACGCCGACGCGGAAGACCGATTCGCGCCCGACCGAGGAAAAGCCGGTGAATACTACGTCCTCCCCGATTCTGGAGTCCACCAGCGCTTTGCGAAGGGGAGCGGCTTCGTTGCCCGTCAAAATCAGCCCCAGAATGTAGAGCTGCATCTGGTCGACCGGATCGTCGGCGCCGCCAACGATCCACGTACTGACGTGATAGGTTTTGGCTGCCAGGTCCTCGTCGTCATCCACGGCATAGACATCCTCGGTCTGCCTGGGTTCGCTCCATCGCGGCTGGACGGGGATGTTGGGGGCTCGGGGGCCGGGAGCGACGGTGTCCAGGTGGTCGGCAAGAAAGTCGAGATGCTTTTCGGGATCGATATCGCCGTAGCAGAGGAAGCGGGCGTTGGTTGGGTTGTAGTAATTGCGGTGAAAATTGAGGAAATCGTCGTAGGTCAACTGCGGGATCGCTTCGGGATCGCCGCCGGACTCGAGCCCGTACGGGGTGTCGGGGAACAGTCCGCGCAGGGCGGCTCGCTGGAGTCGTCCCTCCGGCTGGGAGAAGTTGGACTTCATTTCGTTGTAGACGATGCCGTTGATCGTCAGAGTTTGCGGCGGGGATTGGTCATCGCCGGGAGCGAGATGATGTCCTTCGCGGCGGAACGTGGTTTCGGCGAGAAGCGGGTGAAAGACCGCGTCGAAATACACTTCGGCCAAGTTGAACAAATCGGCGGGGACATTGCTGCAGACCGGGTAGTAGGTGCAGTCCCAGCCGGTCATGGCGTTGATGAACGTGGCCATGCTCATCTTGATCATTTCAAAAAACGGCTCCCGCACGGGAAAGCGCTTTGATCCCGCCAGCACGGCATGTTCGAGGATGTGCGGCAAGCCCGTGTCGTCCGGCGGCGGCGTGGCAAAGTTGATCGAAAACAGATTTTCCGGATCGTCGCAGTGAATGTGCAGAAACTGCGCCCCGGTCGCGGTATGGTCGAACATGTAGGCGACGCCCCGGATGCCGGGAACGTCGCGGACTTCGCGAACCCGAAAGCCGCGGCGGACGTCTCCGGCGTTAAACTGAACTTGGGAATTAAACGATTTCATGAACTCTCCTTAATAAATCAAACGGCTAAACCGCCGATGCCCGGCGGCTCCCCGCCAATGTTTCGCATCCCAATAGCATAGCACGCCTGGTCGACGATGGTAGCGGGCAATCACAACCGATTTGCGGCTGTCTACATATGCAAGCTCATGCAACGCAATGTATATTGGTCTGGCAGTGCAAAAGATTCGCTGGAGCCGGCGGGCCTCCGCCGGTAATCATACCGACCGAGACCAGACGGCTGCAAAATTCCCTAGTCCCCGGCGAGCCTCTGCCGGGATTTTCACAGAACAAAACGGCCATGGCATCGCGGCCAGCGGCGTTGCGAAAACACGAAATCGTGCGTATATTCCCTGGTTTTCGCGCTTCGCTTTGTCGGTCACGCGCTTCGACACCCAAATCTGCGAATTTATTTCTGCGTGAACCCTAAACAGGATTTTTATATGCTCAATCCCTCGCAACAGTCGGTGGTGGATTTTCGCGACGGCGCGGCGCTGGTGGTCGCCGGGGCGGGCACGGGCAAGACGCGCGTGCTGGTGCACCGCGCCGCCGCCCTGATCCGCGCCGGCGCAGCTCCGAATCGACTGCTGATGCTGACCTTCACTCGGCGCAGCGCGGAAGAACTCAAACACCGGGTGGCGGAGCTAACCGGCATCGGAACCTTTCCCTGGTGCGGCACCTTCCACTCCGTTGGCGCGAAACTGCTGCGGATATACGGCGGCAACATACAAATTCCCTCCCCGTTCTCCATTCTCGATCAAAGCGACAGCACCGACCTGTTCAACCTGCTGCTGCGCGAAAACTTCACCAAGGAACAACGGCGCGAAATGCCCTCCAAATCCGTCCTCGCCGCGATCAGCAGCTACCAAACCAACACCTGTCAACCCCTGCTAAAGGTACTTGAGCAAAGGTGGTCGCAGTGGGCGCACCTGGAGGACATCATCGCCGAACTCGTCGAAGCCTACCGCGAACGAAAACGCGCCGCCCACTCTCTGGACTACGACGACCTCCTGGTCAAATGGCACGAGCTGTGGACGCAGTCGCCCCGCGCCGCACCCCGCCTCTTCGACTACATCATGGTCGACGAGTACCAGGACACCAACCGCCTGCAGGCCAAGTTGCTGGAATCGCTCAAGCGCGACACCGAAAACATGCTCGTGGTCGGCGACGATGCCCAGGCCATCTACGGGTTCCGCGGCGCCACGGTGCGCAACATCCTCGAATTCGGCGACATGTTCGAGTCCGTCAAACCGTTCCGACTCGAACACAATTACCGCAGCACCGCCGAAATCCTTGACATCTCCAACGCCCTCATGGAAGACGCCGCCGAAGGCTTCGAAAAACACCTGGAAAGCCACCGCGGCGCCGGCGTCAAACCCCAATTGCTCCCCTGCGCGGACGACTGGCAGGAAGCGGACGCAGTGCTCCACGCCATCGAGCAACTCCAGTCAAGCGAGGGCATCCCTCTCGCCGAGCAGGCCGTTCTGATGCGCTCATCCTACCACTCGTTTCGCCTGGAAATCGGGCTGACCCGCCACAATATCGCCTATCGCAAAGTCGGCGGCCTGCGTTTTGCGGACTCCGCACACATCAAGGACGCCATGGCCTACCTGCGATGCGCCGAAAATCCCCGCGACGAAAGCGCTTGGCAACGAGTCCTCGGACACCTTCCCGGAATCGGGCCGGTGACCGCCACCAAACGGTTTCGCGAACTCATGGGCGCCCCGTCCGTGGCCGAAGGCATGAGATCCCTGAAGTTCCCCGCCAAAACCGACCCCGATCTGGTCGACCGATTCCAAACCCTGTTCGCCGTCCTGCTGGCGCCCGATCCCGGCCCGCCCGCCGAACAGATGCGCCGCGTCAATCAATTCTATGTCGACCGCATGCCGGACTTCTTCGACAACTGGGAAGAGCGCAAGCGCGACCTGCCCATGGTCGAGGAAATGGCCGCGCGCTATGACAAACGCGGCGATTTCCTCGACGACATCGTCGTCGGGGACGACTCCGTGGTCCGCTCGCGCCAACACCAGGACGACCGCAACAAACTCACACTCAGCACCATCCACAGCGCCAAAGGCTGCGAGTGGCAAGCCGTCCACATCGTTCACGCCATCGAGGGCGGCCTCCCCGTGCTCAAGGAGGATGCCGGCGTCGAGCGCATCGAGGAAGAACGCCGTCTCTTCTACGTGGCCATGACCCGCGCCAAGGACCACCTGCGCATCTACGCGCCCATGAGCCGCATGAGCCGCGGCGCCAACCCCGTCCCGCAACACTGCCGGCTCAGCCGCTTCCTCACCCCCCGCGTCCTCTGCCACTGCGAGGGTTGCGAAGATCTGACCGCAAGCGAGCACTCGGAGGAAATCCCGCCGCCCACACTTCCCGAAGAGCTTGTCTACGACTACAGCGACTGCAACTGATCCAATCATACGTCCATTCAGGGCTCAATCCATATTTCCCAAGCGAATCGCAGTCCCAAAGGGAAGTCACAAATAGCCGTAAAGATTCCCGTTGCGGCAAAAAGCAGTACTACAGGATTTTTTGTGGGTTCGGAACGCCGGGCTGAAAGCCCGAACCATGCCC
>JBMCIU010000118.1:0-5858 GCA_048616755.1 Verrucomicrobiota bacterium | reverse complement strand
AATTTGTTGATGAGCACGCCGGCGAGCAGGCGTCTGTGGTGCGGCGGCATCAGGGAGATGGTCCCCAGGATGGTGGCGAATACGCCTCCGCGGTCGATGTCGGCGACGAGGATGGTGCGCGCTCCGGCGTAGTGCGCCATGTCCATGTTCACGAAATCCTCGGCTTGAAGGTTGATTTCGGCCGGGCTTCCGGCGCCCTCCAAGACGATGGTGTCGTACCGTTGGCAAAGTCGGTCGTAGGCTTGATGAGCCCGTTCGCGCATACTCTCTTTCATGGTGTAGTAGCCGCGCGCGCCGTAGGTTCCGATGGCTTGGCCGTTGACGATCACTTGGGAACCTTTGTCGCCGGTAGGTTTGAGCAGGACGGGGTTCATGTCGGTATGCGGAGCGAGGCCCGCGGCGCGAGCCTGCACCACTTGGGCGCGCCCCATTTCGCCGCCGTCTTCGGTGACGAAGCTGTTCAGCGCCATGTTCTGGGCTTTGAACGGCGCCACTGACAACCCGCGCCGCGCCAGGGCTCGGCACAGTCCAACCGCGACCATGCTTTTGCCGGCGTTGGAGGTTGTTCCGACTACCATGACGGCAGGACGGGGTGTCCTTGACGGGGCCGGCGCTTCGGTTTTGGCGCTAAATACGGTTTTGAGGGCCTTGACAAACTCACGGCGTTCGGGATCCGGGCGAGCGGCCAAGCGAAGGTATTGGTCGGAGAGTCCCGGGAAAGAGTCGCAGGTGCGCACTAGGATTCCGCGCTTCAACAGCTCGGTTTGCAGTTGTGTCCCCGTCCAGGGCGGCGCAAGTTTTACGAGTAGAAAATTTGCCGCCGCTTCATGAACGGTCAGCTGGGGGAATTGGTCGAGTTCACGGGCAAGGCGCGCCCTCAATTCCGCAGTGGTTCGACGAGAGCGCAGGAGATAGTCGTCATCGGCGTAGAGTTTCGGCGCCAACGTCTGCGCCAGTCCGTTTACGCTCCAGGGCAGCTGTGCCGCCTTCAGGCGCTCGATCACGTTGGCCTGCGCGTAGGCCATGCCGAGGCGCAAGCCGGGAATGGCAAAAAACTTTGTGAGGGACTTGACGACCAGGATGTTCTCGGGCAGTTCCGTGCCGACCAGCGAAAGGTTGTCGTCCTCCGCTGTGAAGTCGATAAACGATTCGTCGACGACGAAGAATTGTCGGGGTGCCATGCGGGCGGACCGGAGGAGTACGTCCGGATCGGTCAGGTGCCCGGTCGGATTGTTGGGGTTGCCCACGAACACCACGTCTTCCGTCACGCCGGCCAGCAGCTCTTCGGAGTAGTCGGGCAGGCCGCGGCGGGCCGTCTCCGGGAAGTAGTCGACACAGTCGACGCCGTAGGCTCGGCAGGCTTCGGCATACCCCGTGTAGCACGGCTGCAACATGGCGGCGGACCGGGGGCGAAGCGCCTGCAGCAGCCAGCCGAAGATTTCCGTGGCGCCGTTTCCAACCCGGACTTTCTCCGGAGACGCCCCGTGTGCCTCCGCCAGGGCGCGAACCGCTCCCTCGGCATACGGTTCGGGATATTGCGCGGCAATATCGACGCCGTGGAGCAGCACGTGGCGCAACGCGGGCGGAGGGCCAAGCGGGTTGATGTTGACGCTGAAATCCAGTTTGATGGTCGGCACGTCGGGCAATCCCAGTCGGATTGCAGCCGCTTCCGCGTCACCGCCGTGCGTATGATGTTTTTTGGTGTTCATTGGAGCCGATTGTTGTTGTGGATCCACTGCTCGCATGCTTGGGGGTTTGAAGCGAAATGGATATGGACGTAGGAAGCACAGACATTTCGATGGCGGATGCCGAAGGTCAACAGCTCATCCGGCTTGCGTGCGTAGTACCCCTCATACAGCGGTTCGTGGGGGGAATTGTCCTCCGCCAGTGCCGACCAATGGAATTCGTGACCCCGCAGCCGAGTGCCGGCGTCGCCGAATATTCCGGCACGGCGTGTCGCGACTTCCACGTAGCCGAGTCGTCGCAGACGGGACTGCATTTGTGTTGTTTGCGGCAGGACCCCGCACATGTCCCAACGTCGGTTTTGGGCGTCCGTCAGGCAACGGCACAGATACATGTATCCTCCACACTCGGCGTAGATCCATCCGTCGGCATCCGCAAACGCGCGCATTGCGCGGTGCATGCTCTTGTTGGCCGCCAACTCTTGGGCAAACATCTCCGGAAATCCGCCCCCGATGTAGATCCCCTGGATGTTGTCGGGCAATTCGGCATCCTGCAGGGGGGAGAAATCCACCAGCTCGGCGCCCGCTTCGACCAAGGCGTCCAAGTTGTCTTGGTAGTAGAAGTGAAACGCGGCATCCCGAGCGATGGCCAGGCGCACGTTGGCGCGGGGGGTGGGAGGATGACGGCATCCGATGTTTGCCGCCGGCCGCTTGATGGTTGGCAGGGCATTTAGATCCAAGTGCTTTTCCATCCCGTCGGCAAGGGTTTGATACCAAGCGTCATCCCGCCCGGCTTCGGAACTGGCAATCAGGCCAAGGTGCCTTTCCTCCGTTTCCCATTCGGCCTGCCGCGGTAGGGCGCCCAGCAGCGGGGGCAGCCCGGCCGAGGCCAGGGCTCGCTCCACGATGTCGCGGTGCCTGTCGGAACGAACGTTGTTGGCGATCACCCCGGCCACATGCAGATCTGGCTCGAACGAGGCAAAGCCGTGGACCACGGCGGCAACGGATCGGGCCATCGAACGGACGTCCACCACCAAAACCACCGGCAACTCCAGCAGCATGCAGACGTGGGCGGTGCTGCCGACCAACCCCTCCGGAGAAGCGCCGTCAAACAGGCCCATCACCCCCTCCACCACCACGGCGTCGGCGCATGAAGCCGCCCGTTGAAACGAGTCCTTTACCGCCTGTTCCCCCATCATCCAGGTGTCCAGATTCCGCGATACCGTGCCGCATGCCTGCAGGTGATGACCGGGATCGATGTAGTCCGGTCCGCATTTAAATGGTTGCACCCTTTCGAAGCGTCGGCTTAAGGCGGTCAGCACGCCCAGCGTAAGCGTAGTCTTCCCAACGCCGGAGTGAGTGCCCGCCAGGCAAAATCCCGGAATCCGGGGCGATTTTGTTGTGAATGGGCGCTGCGCCATGGTGGACCTCACTGATTCATGCGTTTTGCATATCCGCGTCGCGTGATGAGCCGGCCGTCCACCCGCTGCGTTTGGCTTCCCCCCATGATGACCAAGGTGGACATGGTCACCCGCTCCACCGGCAATTCCGCCAGGACGCCCACCCAGCTGTCTTGGGCGACTCGGCCCGCGTTGTTTACCAGCCCGCACGGATGGTCGGGACCGTATGTGTCGGTGAAGATGCGCACTGCCTCGTCGAACAGCTCTTTGCGTTTTCGGCTCCTCGGGTTGTACAGGGCGCAAGGCATTCCCGCGGCGGCAACGTGGTGCAGGCGTTGGATAATCATATCGCGGTCGCTCAACAGGTCCGAAAGGCTGATGCAGGCAAAATCGTTCATCAATGGCGCTCCGAGAGCCGCGGAGGCGGACAGCGCGGCGGTGACGCCGGCGACCACTGTGACCTCAAGGGGCGGGTGATCCGCATCCGCCAGCAGTTCGATGACCAATCCGGCCATGCCGTAGACGCCCGCGTCCCCCGATGAGATGATAGCTGCCGAGCGCCCCCGACTCGCTTCGGCGATGGCCTCCCGACAGCGTTCCACTTCCCGGCGCATGCCGGAGCTGATGTAGCGCTTTTCCGGAAACAGCGGTTTGATCTGTTCACAGTAGGCCGTGTAGCCGATAATGACCTCGGCCTGCTGAAGTGCGTCAACCGCTTCGCCGGTGAGCCCTTCGCGCGTGCCGGGGCCAATGCCGACGGCGGCGATGCATCCGGGTTCATCCGTTTGCGGCGCGGCGGCCACCGCAGCCACGGCAACCGTCACTTTTCCGTGGGTTTGCTTGGTCACCAGAAGCTTGCCGCCGCCGGCCGCCAGGGCGGCGGCCTCGGCCACCGAACGAGTTCCCACCGCCTGTTCGGGGGCAGGGGAGGGGGTGGGAACCGGGATTTCGGCCAGCCGTTCGGCTGGAAAGAACTCCAGCGGCCAGTCGCGCTCCCGGGCAAACGACAGCAGGCCCTCCTCATCCTGTTTGGCGTCAACCGAAGCGATTTTCAGGATTCGCCTGGAGTCAAGATGGTTGTCGCTCAGGGCAGCGTCCACGGCGGCGGCAATCTCGCCTTGACCGACTCCCCGGCGGCATCCGATACCAACCACCAGAGGCAAGGGTCGCACGCGCAGCACGGGAACCTCGGGCGAACTGAATTCCTCGGGTGGATCGACCGCCACAACGGCCATACAATCGTTGTCTGTCGGGGCGCCGGGATCAAGCCTCCGGACGGATGGCCGGTGGCAATAGTACGCCTGCAGAATCGTGTCCGGTCCCAAAAAACCGATGGGGTCATTTCGCAGCAGTGCGGCATTGACATGTTTGATGGCGGGCGGATTCAGGATTTGCCAGCCCTGGGATGCGGCGACCTCGTCAAAGGCGGGGATGCCCTGCGCATCCGTCGCAGTCGTGACCACCGGCTGCATTCCGAGGAGCGCGCCGATCTGTCGGGCGAGACGGTTTCCGCCGCCGATGTGCCCGCCCACCAGGCTGATCGCAAATTCACCGGTCTCGCTGCACACCACCACGGCGGGATCCTGCGCTTTGTCGCGCAGCAACGGTGCAATCTTGCGCACCGCGATCCCGGAAGCCATGATGAGGATGTGGGCGTCGTAGGCGGTCCAGTGAGTCGCCAAAACATCGCCCAGCCGGACGGGATCGAACGCGGTGGCTTCCACGGCTGCCGGAACGGCTTGCTCATGCTTTTCGGACACGAAAAGATCTGCGGACATCGCAGCGCTCAACTTCCCGGCCAGCGCGCAGCCGACTTGGGTCAGGGCAAAGACGGCAACGCGCCCTCCGAAGTGCGGGGAAGGGGCCGCAAGTTGCGAGCCCGTTATGGACTCCGCCCGCGCTTGGGAGGAGGGCTCCGCGGTTGCCTGACGGTAGCCGTGCGAGAATGTGGCGTCGTACAATTTGGAGGCCTCCCCCTTGCCGCTTAGCGCGCGACCAACCAGGACGATAGCCTGTCGTCGAATGTCGGCCTGCTCGATCTTGGCGGCAATGGTGTCCAGAGTTCCTTGGACAAGTTTTTCTTCGGGCCAGCTCGCCCGATAGACCACGGCGACCGGGGTGTCTCCGCCGTATCCGCCGGTCTTCAGCTCCCCGACCAATTCCGGCATGGCGCTCACGCTCAAGTACAGAGCCAAAGTTGCGCCATGACGCGCCAGAGACGTCAACTCCTCGCCTTCGGGTACCGGCGTTCGGCCCGCCCGACGGCTCAGAATCACCGTCTGCGAAACACCGGGCAGCGTCAGTTCGCAGCCGGCGGCGGCCGCCGCCGCGAAAACTGAACTGACCCCGGGAATGATCTCAAATTCGATTTCGCGTTTGCGGAGTTCCTCGATCTGTTCGGCGATGGCCCCATAGACGGCGGGGTCCCCCGTATGCAGGCGGAGCACCTTTTTACCGGCGCGCGCCGCATCGGCGAGCACCTGCGTTGTCTGCTCCAGGTTCATCCCGGCACTGTCATGAACGTCGACGGAGTCCGAGGCGAAATCCAGAGTTTTCGGATTCACCAGCGATCCCGCGTACACGATGGTGTCCGCCTCGGCGATGGCATCGCGGCAGCGAAGCGTGAGTAAATCCACCGCCCCGGGACCGGCACCCGCAAACGTTACAATTCCTGCTTGCATTGTATGTTTTTCCTTGTGTTTATAGGTAGGAAGATTGTCCGGCAAAAAGATAAGAACCATATTTTTCGGCATTTCCCATTTTTGTGCTAACAGGG
>JBMCIU010000117.1:0-5916 GCA_048616755.1 Verrucomicrobiota bacterium | reverse complement strand
TCACAGGAGTCCAACCACCGGGGTACCCGGACACCGCGGGGTGAGACTGAATGCCGAATTCTGAATGTTGAATGTTGAATTCTGAATTCTGAATTTTGAATCCCGAACACTGAACACCGAACACTGAAACCAGTCTCACAGGAGTATTCATCATGTCAGTACGTGTGCGTTTTGCTCCGTCCCCGACGGGAAATGTTCATATCGGCAACATCCGCGTTGCCTTATTCAATTGGTTGTTTGCACGCCACCACGGCGGTGCGTTTCTGTTGCGCGTCGAGGACACGGACCGGGAGCGCTCCACGCCCGAGGCTATCGACAACTTGCTCGAGGTCATGCGTTGGCTGCAGTTGGACTATGACGAGCCCCCGTTTTTTCAGAGCGAGCAGGTTGAAGCCCACTTGGAAGCCGCCCGTTTGCTTCAACGCCGCGGCGCCGCCTACGAGCTGGGCGAGGAGGACGGTCCCCGCGCTATCGCGTTTCGCATTCCCTACCACACCGCCGACCAACCGGAAATCCGTGATGTCGGAGCTGCAGAAATCGACGTGCACTCCGATCAGCCCGTCAGTGTTTCACTCGCCGGGCTGACCTTTGCCGGCGTTTCGAAAAAGGGCAAGCCGGTTCCGCAGGCCGGTTGCCTGGCCGGATTTCTGGATTTGGAAGTGCTCGATGCGGATGGTGCCGTGCTCTATCGGCTCAATGACGAGTTGGACGACATTCTCGTCGGCAAAACCGCCGCGGACATTCCCGGCGCGGCCAAACTGCGTTTTCAGCGTCGGTGCGTGGTCTTTGAAGACCGCATCAAGGGCGAGTTGTCCAAGCCGCTGGATTCGATGAAGGATGTTGTTATCGTACGCAGTGACGGTTCTCCTGTGTTCCATCTGGCGAACGTCTGCGACGACGCGGCCCAGCAGGTCACCCACATCATCCGCGGCGACGATCACGTGGAAAACACCTACCGTCACGTTCTGCTGTTTCGCGCCCTTGGCATGACTCCGCCGACCTACGCCCACCTGCCCATGATCGTCAATCAGCAGGGCAAACCCTACAGCAAGCGCGACGGAGACGCCTTCGCAGGAGATTTCCGCGCCAAAGGATACCTGCCCGACGCGCTGACTAACTACCTCGCTCTGCTCGGCTGGGCACCCGGCGACGACCGCGAAAAAATGACCCGCGAGGAAATGATCGAGGCATTTACGCTCGACCGGGTACAGCAGACCGCCGCTCAGATGGATCTGCGCAAACTGGAAAACCTGAACGGACGATACATCGCCGAACTCGATTTTGGCACCTTTGAAAACCTGGCGCGGGACGCGGCCCGAACCCTGCCCTGGTATCCCGGCGACGAGGATCCGCAGTTTCGCGCCGTTGCACGCATGCTGCAGAGTCGAACAAAAAAACTTACGGACGTGGCCGAGTGGGCGCACTTTTTCCAAGAGCTGCCCGAATACGATGAAAAGGCCGCGCGCAAGTCCCTGGGCAAACCCGAAGTCTGCGCCGCGCTTGCGGACCTCGCAAATCGTTTGGCGGCCACGGAATGGACCGCCGAAGCCATCGAAAACACCGTCCACGAAACCACCGAAGTCCACGATATCAAACAAGGAAAACTGAACCAGCCCCTGCGCATCGCCGTCACCGGCTCAACCGTCGGCGCCGGAGTCTTCGAAACGCTGGAACTGCTCGGCCCCGACCGAGCCCTCAAACGCATGCGATACGCCGTCACTACCCACGGCGCACTATGAAAATTAACAGAGAACCCAATCACTATGAGCCTCCCAATCATCGCCATCGTCGGACGCCCCAACGTCGGCAAATCCGCCCTCTTTAATCGGATCGCGGGCCGCCGCATCTCCATTGTCCACGAGGAGGCCGGCGTTACACGCGACCGCATCGTCACAACCGCCGTCCACGAAAACCGCGAATTTACACTCATCGACACCGGCGGACTCGGCATCCTTCCCGATCAGAAAAAAGCCGACGACTTCGATGCTTTGATTCGCGATCAGGTCAAGGTCGCCGTTGAGGATGCGGACGTCATTCTTTGGGTTGTGGACGCCCAGACCGGCGTCACCGACTTGGATCACGTGGTTGGCGAGTATCTTCGCCGCGCCGCCAATGTCCCCGTTATCCTGGCTGCGAACAAGGCCGATAACCAGGCCATCGGCGAGCAGTCTTTCGGGGAGTTCGCGGAGCTGGGCTATCCCGAGGTCCTGCCGGTGTCCGGCATACACGGCATCGGATTATGGGAAGCCCTGGACAAATGCGTGGAAGCCCTGCCGGAGGCGACGGCCTCCGACGTCGAGCAGCCCCCAGCTCCCGAACCGTTGAGCATCGCCGTGATCGGGCGCCCCAACGTCGGCAAATCCTCGCTGGTCAACGCGCTGCTCGACGAGGACCGCGTCATGGTCTCCGACATTGCCGGCACCACGCGCGATGCCGTGGACGTGCCGTTCGAGCTGCAAACCGACGATGAAGCCTTTCCCATGGTCCTCATCGACACCGCCGGCATGCGTCGCCGCAGCCGCCTGGACACCGTGGTCGAATACTTCAGCATCCTGCGCACCGAAAACGCCGTGCGCCGCAGCGACGTGGTCCTGGTGCTCGTCGACGCGTCCGAGCCCTCCACCGCGCAGGATCGGCGCGTGGCGCGCCTGGTTTCCGAGGGGCACAAACCCTGTGTCCTGGTGGCCAACAAGTGGGACCTGGTCGAAGAGGAAACCACCAAGGAGGAGTTGCGCGACGACGTCCTGCACGGCCTGCCCTTTCTGCGCTACGCCCCGCTCGTGGTTATGTCCGCCCTAACCCGCGACAACCTCGAAGACGTTTGGCGCGAACTCATGGCCGTCTATGACGCCATCCACACCACCATCCCGACATCCCTGCTCAACCAAGTCCTTCACGACACCGTCGCGCGAACCCCGCCGCCCGGCACCGGCGGGCGAACCTTCAAATTCTTTTACGCCACCATGACCGACCGTACGCCGCCGGAGTTCATCCTCTTCGTTAACGATCCCAAACTTTGCTCGGAACAGTACCGCACGTTCCTGGAAAAACGCCTGCGCGAAGCCTTCTTCCCCGACGCCGGCATCCCGCTCCGACTTCGTTTCCGCCCTCGACGAACCGAACTGCGCGAAGAAAGCGGCAGCCGACGCTCCGCCGCCGGCAAAGCCCGCGTCAAATCCAAGGAACATCAGGACGAATTCCGGCGCAAACAACGCCGTCGCGGACTCCGCAAATAATCCCATAATACCCCAGGCATCCCTGCCTGTAGAACCAAAGAGACATCCCAATACTACAGGCATCCCTGCCTGTAGAGCCAATAAACCAGAGAGTTGGTCCCATCAAAAAACGCAAACACAAAAAAAAGGCCGAGCGCCCTCCCGCAGTCCACATTGTCAGCCTGGGGTGCCCCAAGAACCTTGTCGACACCGAGCTAATGTGCGGCCAACTGGGCACGGCCGGCTTTGCCTTTGCGGACTCCGCGGAGGATGCGGACGTACTGCTGATAAACACCTGCGGGTTCATCGAACCGGCCTGCCGGGAAGCGCGCCAGGAAGTGGAAATGGGCGTCGAATGGCGAAAACAGCGGCCCGGTCGCCGTCTGGTCGTGGCCGGTTGTTGGGTGCAGCGGTACGGCGCGCAAGTGCGTGAAAACTATCCTGAAATTGACCTGCTTCTGGATCTGAACGCCGTGCCCGAAAGCGCCGAACGTATCGCCGCGCTGTTCCGGCTTCCCGCCCCCGCCGCAGACAGCTCAAGCAAGTACAGGGCGCGGCCCCCCGCGCCAGACCCGGCCGACCAAAGCAAGTACAGGGCGCGGCCCCCCGCGCCCGATTCCCGGCATGCCGCCCCCGCTGCGGACAGCCTAAGCGGCAAACCCGCGTCCTTCCTGGCCGACGAGCATTCTCCCCGCCTGTTGCTCACGCCGCCGGACCACGGCTATCTGAAGATTGCCGAAGGCTGCGCGCACGGTTGTCGCTTCTGCACCATTCCAAGCATCCGGGGCGCGCTTCGCAGCCGGCCCGTCGAGTCGCTTGTCGCCGAAGCTCAAACCCTGCTGGATTGCGGAGTTTGCGAAATTAATCTCATCGCCCAGGACACCACCCAATACGGACGGGACCGGAACGACGGCGCCACTCTGCCCGCGCTTCTGCGTGCCCTGGATCCGCTAACCGCCGACGAATACTGGCTGCGCCTACTCTACACCCATCCCGCTCATTTCAGCGACGAGATAATCGAGACCCTGCGCAACGGCGTCCACATCGTGCCCTACATCGACATCCCGCTTCAGCACATTAGCGATTCCGTCCTGCATGCCATGGGACGCCGAACACCGGCGGCGGACATACGCGCACTGCTCAGTCGGCTCCGCGAGCGCATCCCCGGCGTGGCTCTGCGCACCACCTTTCTTGTGGGCTACCCTGGGGAAACCGATGCGGACTTCGCGGAATTGCTCGATTTTGTGCGCGACATGCGGTTCGAGCGCTTGGGATGCTTTCCCTTTTACCCCGAGGTGGGGACCCCCGCCGCCCGCCTGCACGCCGAAAATCCCGTTCCGACCGAAGTGGCCGAAGAACGCCGCGACCAGCTGATGCTGGCCCAGCAGACCATCGCCCTGGAAAATAACCAGGCATTGGTGGGTAAAACGCTCGATGTTCTTGTCGAGGGCCAATCCGAGGACGGCGACATCCTCGCTCGCAGCGCCATGGACGCTCCCGACGTGGACGACCGCGTGCTGCTGCCACCCGACAGCACCCCCGCCGTTCCGCATTTCCTTCGGGTGCGCGTCACCCAGGCCGGAGCCTACGACCTGGCCGCTGAACCGGTCGAGGAAGGAGAATCCTGATGAACGACCAATCCGAGTTGCGAGCGTGCTGCCTTCGCCAAGGAGGCCGAATAATGATTAAACTCCTCCGGAAAAGACGGCCGCTTTACGCCGTAGCGATTGCGCTGGCGATTCTCGTGAATGCCGCCGTTTCGGGCGAAGAGCTGCCCATCGCCGAGCGTCCGACGCTGGACCTGAGCCTTCAGCTGGAAAGCAAGTCCGCCGTCGGGCGCGCCGTCTCGTTTTTGCGCCGACGGCAGCGCGAAAATGGCTCCTGGCATCAGTCGCCTATACTCACCTCGCTCGCATTGGCCGCCCTGGCTCAATCGCCGGAGGCGGAAACCGACGAAGTCGAGCAATCCATCCGACACGCGCTAAACTATCTGCAGGCCGCCGATCCCCCCAAATCCGAGCCCGAGTCGGAATCCCTCCCCGACAAGCCGATGTCCGACGAGGCAAACCAAGCCGAAGAGGATGCGACGCAAGAGGATACAAACGGCTTGACTCGGCAGGCAGAAACTGTGCTGCGCATCATGACCGCCGTCAGCGGCGAGCAGAACTCGCGACTTTCCGATCTTGCCGCGCGCGCGCTACCTGCGGGACACCCGCCGGCAGCGCTCGAAACGGCCGTCGTAACCGCCGTACGCCTGCGCGAATGCCTGGCGCCCGACACCAAATCTCCCGCCAACCTAAAATCCGCTTTACAGTGGGCCTGCACCTACTATACCGGCCCGGCTCGACAGGCCCTCGACAAGCACGACTGCCGCACCTTCATCTACGTCCTCGGACAAGCCCTCCAAGCGGTCCGTGCCGAACTGCCGGGCTACGCGGAAAACGGCGACAACTGGCGCCGGCAAGCCGCATTGGAACTGCTCAACCGTCAAGGCGGCAGCGGTCAATGGACCTGCGAAGACCGCCAAGAAGACACCGAAACCGATGCGGATCACCCCGCAACCACCACCGCCGCGACAGCCTTCGCTCTGCTCCTCTTCGGTCAAGTCCTGAATCCATGAGATCCCGGAGTCAGAACGGAGTCCAATCTAAAAACCTCTTTTATGCCCCGGATGGGGCATTTCACCGTAGCCCCGGACATC
>JBMCIU010000116.1:0-5973 GCA_048616755.1 Verrucomicrobiota bacterium | reverse complement strand
CCCAACGGAACTCCCTTCGGGGCTGCCTTCGGCGGTGCCCCGTTGGAACGCATGATCTCTGTGGGACAGCACCGGGCGGGCGCATGCAAAAAACGTTAACTGGGGTCGAGAAAATGTGGAATAAGCCAAGTTCAAAACGAGTCTCAAAATCGCAATTTCAGCGAGTTATGGGATGGTAGTGATCCTGAATGTTGAATCTTGAAGTAATGCTGAATTCAAAATTCATCATTCAAAATTTAATAACCAAAATGGTACCGTTGAATCTTCCTAGAAATCAAGGATTCTGAAATCGAAAGCAGCCGGCAAAAATGCGTCCAAGCAGCTGTTTGCCGCGATCATTGGCGTGTTCGTCGTCGCGCGAAAACCATTCTAGAGTATACTCCGAGCGTTGAACGCATTCATGGTAGGCTGTGGTGACGTCGCAGACGGCAAATCCGTCTTCGGCGCCCATGCGCTTGA
The DNA here is from genome assembly GCA_048616755.1 of Verrucomicrobiota bacterium. Taxonomy (GTDB): domain Bacteria; phylum Verrucomicrobiota; class Lentisphaeria; order Oligosphaerales; family CAZSBQ01; genus CAZSBQ01. The sequence goes on along the minus strand of JBMCIU010000116.1, from coordinate 5,514 downwards.
GTTCTCGGAGATCAGCCAAGCGCTTCTTGCGTTCTTGGTCGCCGTTCACGGCCACGTCGATGTACATGGCCTCGACATTGCCGCACAAGCTTCGGACGGTCCGAATCACGTTGCGCGCATGCTCCGGCTCGTGGCTCATGCCGCCGACGGTAAGCAGATCCGGACTGTGCGGCGCCACGAGGCGCTGCAAAACTTCTTCGCGCTGATAGTTCTCGCAAGACTTTTCCGGACCGTTGGCGTGAATGATCCGCATTTCCGCTCCCGGATGTTCCCGCTCGACCAAGAGATGTCCCAACCCGTTCATTAGGTCGTTCGAGATGCTGTCGCCCAACGCTACCACCCGCAGAGACTCGCCGCGCCGCAGCATCTCCGCGGTCCGGGGCAAAAACTCCCAACGTGCCGCGTCCGGCTTCAGACTGGTGGCAACGTCCGGGAAAAATTCAACAAACGAATCCATCCAATCGAGGGCTTCCGCCTTGGTGGCGGGAGTAACCGATGCGTCAAGCACATCGATGGGGTTCCCCTGGCTCCTCACGCCCAGCGTGCCGCGCACCGCCCCGGCGCGCGCCATGAAAAACGCCGTTTGCCGCTCCGGCCCATCCGTAGTCGGATAAATGGCCGCGTAGTTGTCTGCATAGTTGCGCTCGCCGGCTTCGTCGAAAAAGTCCACCACCCACAATCCGCCTTCCGCGGGGCACTGCACGGTGAAATCCACCCGGTAGAGGCTGAATTCACTTAGGGGAAACTCAAGCAGCTCCGCCAAATCCCGGCCTGCCCGGACCGGAGCGGACAAGCAAATTCCGCGGCTGTTCATCGTTTCGGTATGGTTTGGGTCATTCATTCAATGCGTCTCCGCTCTATTAATGGTGATCGTTGTTTTTTACAGGATATATACCAATGGTTTGTATACACTACTCAAAAATGGTCGTCCATGCAAAGCGTGTACTGTATCCACGTGAGCGATTGAAAGCAAGCTCCGGACGAATCTTGGCTCTACCTTTTAGGCAAAGCAAGGAATTAACAAAATCTCACTTGACCATTGGAACGACCACGGTATAGTTAGAGCTTTTCTCCCTTCCAAGGGGGCAATTCGGTTGGTTTCGGTATTTTGTCGGAACCTGTGAACAACGTCACACCAACAAGGAGCACGGATCGATGAGAATGAGAACACTACGACGTATGTCAATCGGAGTCGCGATCATCGCAGGGGTTGCCGCTTTGGCGCCGGGGACTTTAGCGCAGGGAATTGAGCTGACCGCCGACGGAGAAGCAAAGGGTGTGATTGTCCACAACGGAAATACTGATTTAGCCCCGCAAATGAAAGGGAAAATCAACGGCGTGCAGCGCAACGACTTCCAACCTGCCGTCAAAGAGCTACAGGACTACATCGAAAAAATAACCGGCGCCAAACTCCCGTTGGTGGCCACCCTGGAAGAAGCCGGCGACCGCCCGGCAATTGTCGTCGAGCTGATTGAAGAAGACCGCCTGCCGCAAGCGAGCGAGGAGGACACCGGTCCGCATGCCTACCACTTAAAAACCGAGGGCAATCGACTGTTTCTGCGCGCCGCCGCCCCCCTTTCCCTCTACAATGCCGTCTACGGATTCCTCGAGGACCACCTAGACTGCCACTTCTACACCTATAAACTGAGCCGTCACGGCCAAGGCGTCAGTCGCTACCAGGGGCCGGGATACGAAGTTATTCCCGAGCGTCCCACACTCGCAATCGACGAAATCGACGATTTTCAGGAACCCGCCCTCGCCAGTCGCGGGCTGATCTTTCGCATGGGCGGCTACCCCTGGATTCTCAAAAACCGCGCCATCGGCGTCGGCGGCAGCACCAGCGGCGCGCTCGCATCCGGCCACACCATGTACAGCTGGGTCCCCCCAAAAGATAAAAAGCGCGGAAAAAAGGTCGTCATCGAAGGCGTTTTTGACGAGCATCCCGATTTCTTCCCGATGAACAAAGAGGGCGAACGCGAGCCGGACGAATTTAACATGGGCGTCTGCGGTACCGCCGAAGGGCTCCCCAAGTATTTGGCCGGGAGAGTACTGGAAAAAATGAAAGGCAAGCCCAAAGACGCATCGTCGCTATTCAAGATCGGCCAAGGCGACGGATTCCAGGGCTGCCACTGCCCGGACTGCCGTGAACTGGTCCACGAACAAGGCTCCGAAGCCGCGCCGCTTATCCACATGTTCAACGAAACCCTGGACATCGTCAACAAAGAGTATCCCAACGTCGAAATCCTCACCTTCTGCTACTTCAATTCGCTTGAGGCGCCGAAGAAAATGAAAGCCCACGACAATCTCTGGATCAATGTCGTCTCCAGCGCCCGCAGCAAAAATGCCGCCGGCGATCAAATGGGGCCGATTCAGGGCAACCCCGGCAACGCCGATTACGCTCGCGCGCTCAAAGAATGGCCCCAGGTCGCCCCCAACCGCGTCTCGGTCTGGCACTGGGATACCTATCGCGCCGAGTGGCCCAGCATGTTCTACGTCAAAGAAAACATCAAATACATGGTCGATTCCGACATCTACGGCATCAACCCGCAGACCTGCGGCGGCCCGTGGTTCTACATGCTCAACTGGCTCTACATGAAGCTAAACTGGGACCCGGACCTGGACGCCGACGCACTCATCCGGCAGTACCTGCAGGATGTTTACAGTGAAGCGGCGGCCCCCTACATGTGGGACTACCTCAAAACCGGGCAGAAAGCCTACGAGGATAGTCTCTGGGTCCCCAGCGCCGTACGCTGGAGCGGATGGACGCGCCTCACCATGGACAAGCTCTTCCCCGAATCCGTGCGGGATAAGATGGTCGGCCTGATGGACCAAGCCTACGAGGCCGCCAAAAAACACGGCTCCGACAAACAGTTCGCAAATTTGCGCGAGGCGCGCGGCGACTCCATTGACAAGGTCGTCATGGAAGCCGCCACCCGAATTGGACCGTGGGGTCTGGCCGACTATGATGGCGATAAATGGTACGTGCCCGGCGCCAACAAGCACGCGCCCGACGTAATCCAGCGCAACAAGGAACGCCAAACCAACAAACTTGCCTGGATCGCTCGCTACAGTCGAGACAAGGGCGGCCCGGTCGTGGAACTCGGCGGCAAGTCCATGAACGCCGCCGTTTGCCCGGAACTCGCCGGCCAAATCATCAGTGCGGTCGAGAAAGAAGACGACCTCGAACTGCTTGACGCGCGCAGCGCCGACGCAGGCTACCAGGACCTGTTCGGCAAGATTCACACCCAAGCCTGGCTCCCCATTGGAGCGGACGAAGCTCGTGCCGACCACGAGCGCCCCGAAGACGGATGGGCCACACTGTGGACAGAATTCAAAGAGTCAAAATCCTTCCTGAAAAACTTGTTCGGCGGACGGGCGCAACAACTCCGCACCGAAACCGTCCTCTCCGGCAAGAAGTTCAGCACGGACGACTATCTCCATCGAACCGTGGCTGTCACCGACGAGGGACTGCGCGTCGAACGCAGCTATACCGGCAGCACCAAGACCCCGGGGCGCTTCACAACTCGCTGGCGCCTGGCCATGCCGCATCCCGACAAATCCCGCCTCACGGTTAGCGGCGGCGGCATCAAGGAACTCATGGATCTGCGCTACGCCCAGCCCGGCGGCATCCGCACCGTCAAAGCCGGGCAGCGCCCGCCGGGATATGAAGGCCTCGATGCCATGGACGAAAATTGGGATGCGGTCAAAGCCGTCAGCGACGCCCAGGTCGTCGAATTCGAAATCAAAAATAACGAAGGCGAACTCAAGGTTCTGCTCGATCGCGGCGACGGCACGGCGGCAGTCGTACGCACTCCCGCCGCGGGCTGGTCAGCCATCAAGGTCAAGCCGGCAGTCGGCGAGGAATATGTCGAACTGACACTGGTCGGCGCCCCCGTCAAAACCGATGACGAGCGTGTGGAGGATCTCGCCCTGCCCGAACAGGTGCTGGCCTCAAAATCTGTTCCAGCAGGCGAAGCCGTTGAGGATGACGACGAGCAGACCGAGCCGCGCATCCGGATCACGGGCGAAAACACCGCCGTCAACGAAGCCGACGGCGCCGAACTGGTCTGGGTTCCTGCAGGCACGTTCAAACGCGGCAGCGACAGCGAGGTTGCCGGCACGGACGAACAGCCGGTGCGCGACATCCACCTCGACGGCTACTGGGTCTACAAACACCCCGTTACCGTTGGACAATACAAGAAGTTCTGCGAGGCGACAGACAAAGAATTCAAGGCCCCCTGGCCGCAAGGCATGAGAACCTCGCCCGAGGGCGATCCGAACGAATACGCGGTAATCACCAACTGGTATGATGCCCGCGAGTATGCGAACTGGGTCGGCGGCGATCTGCCGACCGAAGCCCAGTGGGAAAAAGCCGCCCGCGGCACCGACGGACGCGAGTACCCCTGGGGCAACGACTACGATCCCGCAAAATGCGTCAGCATGGAAAACACCCTCTACGAATTCGACGAGGGCTTCCGTCCGGTTGGCAGTCACCCCGAAGGCGCCAGCCCCTACGGTGCCATGGACATGGCCGGAAATGTGCTCGAATGGACCCGCGACTGGTACCGCTACGAGTACTACGCCGAGTCTCCCGACGAGAATCCGACCGGCCCCGAGCACGGCGCCAACAAGGTCGTGCGCGGCGGCAGCAGCCTCTACGACTGGCGCTTTAGCCGGAGTGCCGCGCGCTTCATTCAGCCCCCGGCCGTCGACAACTGGACCGGCGTCGGCTTCCGGGTTATCATCCGCGCCGACAAAAACCAGTAAAAAATACGGCAAGCACAGAAGGACTATACCGCATGCCCCGTATTTACGAGGAAACCGAACACCAGGAAATCTTCCACTGCAATATCGAGCTGAGCGAGCCGCTGGAGATTCACATCCCCAGCGCGCTCGGTCCGCTGGGATACTTTGTTTGCCTGCGAATTCCGCAAGCGCGGGTCGACGAGTTTTCCGAAACACGTGTGGCCGCCCGTTTGAGCGGATTGCGCGACACGGACACCGCCGCCGGCGCAGGGGAAGGATGCGACCCCGCGGCCGTACGCGCCATTCCCGCCTCGGACGGTCACGTTTGGATGGTGCTCTGCCGCATGCCGCTGGCGCGCGGCGACGGAACGATTTCATTTGAAAACGTCCCGGAGGGTTTGGGCAAGGTGGACCTGCTGCTTTGCACCTGGCTTCGCTTTGTCGAATCCGGGCAGGCGGAGGACTGGCTGCGCTGTCAGGCCGATCCCCAGTGGGCGCCCAGCGGCGTACCCCTCGGCGGCATAGGCACGGGGCGCGTCGATATCTGTCGGGATGGGAGATTTCGCAACTTTTCCGGCAACAACAACCAGGATATGCCGTTTGAAGAGCCGGACGGCCTGGCCGGCGCCGGACTGTATCTGCGCGCGGGCAAAGAGCAACGCGCCCTGGCCACGCGCCCAATCGACGACATTGAGCCCTGCGACGAGCTGACCTTCGAGTCCGCCTTCCCGCAAGCGCGCCTGCGAAGTCCGCAAATTGTCGAGGGGG
>JBMCIU010000115.1:0-5984 GCA_048616755.1 Verrucomicrobiota bacterium | reverse complement strand
TGAAATCCGCTGCAACCGAAGCCTGTCCGACCGGGTCAATGGACAGGAGCCGGGCGTCGGGGCGCCGCCCTTTACTTGGTATCGGGCGCGGCCTCCGCGCCCAATCACTCTCGCCAGAATGTTCAGTTGAACCAGCACTCGCAGCTTCACGCAACCTGAACGTCCGTTTTCCACGGCATGGAGCCCGCCGGCCTCTGCGGTATCCCGAGTCGCGTTAGGAACGGCGGAGGCCCGCCGTCTCCATTTTTTCCGTCGTACGTCGGGCGTTCAACTTGCGCGACTCTTGAGCCTGCGATATCGAGTTCTGGTTGGTCAGGCCAGCTCTTCGAGTTCGGTGACGGCGCGTTCCCAATGTTGGGTTTGCGCTGCGATTTCAGTGTGAATTTCCGCCATTCGCCGGTTGATTTCCGCGCAGCGTTCCGCGCTTAGATTTCCGCTAAACTCATCGGAGAGTCTCGCCTGTTCGGCTTCCAGCGCCTCGATGCGTTGTTCGGCTTGCGAGACGGTCTTTTCTAGCGGCGCCTTTCGGGAACGCAGGTTTTGCCGTCGTTTGGCCTCCTCGCGCCGTTCTTGCTTGCGTTGCGCACCCCGCGCTCCGGTATCCGCCGGCAGATGGACTGACTCGGTTTGATCTTCGGTTCCAATGGTAGGGGTCTCCGGGCCGGTGGAGGACTCGCCCTGCATTTTCTCACGGTAGTAGTCGTAGCCGCCGAAATACTCCACCGCCTGACGGTCGCGCACCGCAAAGATGCGTGTAGCCACGGCGCGAACAAATTCGATGTCGTGACTGACTAGACAAATGGTGCCGGTAAACTCGCTCAGAGCCCGCTGCAGAGCCGCGCGGGACGCGATGTCCAAGTGCGTGGTTGGCTCATCCAAAAACAACAGGTTGGGCGGATTGACCAACAACCGAGCCAGGGCAAGCCGCATGCGCTCGCCTCCGCTTAGCACGGAAACGGGCTTGAACACGTCGTCGCCGCTGAACCGCAGAGCCCCCAGCAGTGCCCTCACATCGCCATCGCTGACGTCGCCGCGCCGAGCGCGCACGGCGACCTCCAACACGGTCTCGGACGGATTCATGGTTTCCGCGGAGTCCTGCGCCAGATAGCCCGCTTCAACGTTGTGTCCCAGAGTCCGACTGCCTGCCTGCGGGGACAGCCGCCCGGCCAGCAGGCGCAGCAGCGTGGTTTTACCGCTACCGTTATAGCCGACGATGGCGGCGCGCTCGCCTCGCTGCAGCACAAAGTCCAAGCTGTCGTACAACGGCGCCTGTCCGTCGTAGGAAAAGCGCACATCACTGAGACGAACGACTTCCGCCCCCGCCCGCACCGGCTGGGGAAGGCGAATGACAGGCGGCGCGAGCACATCCTCGGGGATGCGGATATCCTCCATTTTTTCGAGCATTTTTACACGGCTTTGGACTTGGCTTGCCTTGGTGGCCTTAGAGCGGAAGCGTTCGACGAATCGCTCAATCTGCTGGCGTTTGCGATCCTGGTTCCGTTTGGCGGATTGGAGTTGCTCGATCCGCTCGTGCCGATCTCGCACATACCGGTCGTAGTTTCCGGCGTATCGCGTAATGACTCCGGCAGCGAGTTCGAGGGTCACGCCGGTCAGTCGATTGAGCAGGTAGCGGTCGTGTGAAATGAGCAGCAGCGTGCCGGAAAAGTCCGCAAGGAATCCGCGCAGCCACTCGACGGCGGGCAGGTCAAGAAAATTGGTCGGCTCGTCCAGCAGCAGGATGTCGGGGCGTCCGGTCACCACGCGCGCCAACTCCGCTCGCATCTGCCACCCCCCACTGAACTCGGACAGCGGACGGGCGTTGTCCTCGGCGCTGAATCCCAAACCCGACAGAGCGGCCTCGGCTCGGTAGCGCACCTCGTATCCTCCCAAGTGCTCAAAGCGAGTCTGCAACTCGCCCAGGTGCGCCAACGCTTCGGCGCGCTCCGAATCCTTCAACGCGCCCAACCCTTCCTGCGACTGGTCGATGCGAGCTTTCAGCTCCTGTAGTTCCGGCAGTGCATTTTCGGCGAACGTCAGTAGCGGATGCGCCTGCTCGGACTGGGGGACATGTTGGCGCAGATGCCCGATAACCGAGGAAGCGGGACGGAGAATCTCGCCGCCGTCAGCCGACTCCTCGCCGAGCAGCAGCGAGAAAAGCGTGCTCTTGCCCGAGCCGTTGGCGCCGATAATACCCGCGTGCTCGCCGGAGTTGACGCGGAACGAGGCGGAATCCAGAAGAATCTGGTCGCCGTATGCTTTGTTGACATTGCGGAATTCAATCATGCGATACTGTATCAACACTTTGCGGATGCGCGAAGGAAAGGGAAGGGAACAGACAGAGAAATTCCGCCATTGGAGAATCGTTTTCCGTCATCGGCATCGTCAAACTGAGTTCGAATAAAAAACAAAGCATGCCTTGACAAACTACGAATATTTAGTATAATTCAGTGATAAACAGGAATTGTTGTCACTCGCAACTGTGGCTGGAGAGCACGCAGGGCAACAATGCCGGTGCAAACAATCCAGCCGCCATGTCGTCCGCAGTCGACACAACCTGAAAAAGAGAGAACCATGAAGCTGAGCACCGAACTCAAAGAGCTGCCGATTATCAGCATTGCGCAGGGGGAAGAATTCGGCACGGTCAAAGATCTGATCACGGACCCGGAAGCCAAGGCCATCGTCGCGCTTGTTATCGCGGACTGCAACTGGTATGAGGGCGCCAAAGTGATCCCCTTCTCCGATGTCGACAGCATCGGAGACTATGCCATAACCACTGAAAACACCAATTCAGTCGTTGAGCTGACCAGCACGCCCGAACTCCTCGACCTTTTGAAACGCAAAATTCGGGTAGTCGGCGCCCGCGTCATTACCCGCGGCGGTCGATTTGTGGGAACCGTCGCGGAGTTCAGCCTGGACTGCGAAACCGGCGCGGTTCTCGGGCTGGAGCTGAGCGAAGACTCGAACATCCCTTCACCGGAGGAGCGAGTGGTGCCGGCCGCCGCTATTGTCACTATCGGACGCGACGTCATCATCGTCAACGACGAAGTCGACGGCGAACTCAGCGCCGGCCATCCCGAAACAGCGGCGGGACGCTCGACGGCCTCTACCCTGTTTACCCGCCGCGGAACAAGCACGCCGGCCGCAGCGTCATCGGACATGGGCGCTGCTGAAGCCTCGCCCGCATCCTCTGCCTCACCGTCGGTTGAGCCCTCTGTCGAGTCGACGGTCGAGCCCGCCGCCCCAAATGAAATACCCGTGGCTCCACCGGCGACATCGCCGACTTCTGCCGCCGCCCCCGCCGACGAAGCCGAACAGGCGCCATCCAATCACTCGGCAAATCGTCTTTTCCAAAATGCGCCCGGCAAATATGTTTTGGGACGAGTCGCCGCCGCGGACATTTTTGCTGATGACGGCACAACTATCGTATCCAAAGGCGAGACTGTGACCCAGGAGATCGTTCATCGCGCCAAAAGTGCCGGACGATTCTTCGATTTGTCCGAAAATTTGGCGGGATAACGCGCCGGACGAAAGTCCACAAAACCCAGTGCGCGCAAAAGTTAAACAGAGATTATATTACGTGCCCAAGTGGTTCAACCACCATTTCCGCAACCATGACGCATTGAATGTACGAAACTTACTACCACATGCAGTCAAAGGCGTTTCCGGCCCAGCCAACGCCATCGGTATTTTTTGAATCCCGAATTCACCAAGGCGCCTTTCACTACTTGACCGCCGGCATCGAGGAGCACGAGCCGTTTTTGCTGCTTTTGGGGCGCTACGGCATGGGAAAAACCCTGCTTTGCCTGCGTCTTCTGCGTTATCTCCGCAAAGAGGAGCACCCTTTTCTCAACATCCCGACCCCAATTGTCAGCTATCGCGAGTTGTTGGAGCACATCCTGCACAGCTGGGGCGTGACGCCGCTGGGTGACTCGGACGAAGCCCTGCAGACCCAATTGTTCCACTACATGGACCGGCATTTGACGCCGGGGCGCTACTTTTCGGTAATACTGGATGAAGTGCAGGACTATCAGCTATCCACTCTGGCTAAAATCCGCATGCTCTCCAACTACAACTGTGACGGTTTCTATCCGTTCCAGTTTATTTTTTTCGGACATCCGGACGTTCTCGAGCTGCTGAACACTCCCCCGCTGGCATCCCTCCAACAGCGCATCCGCAGGCGCTACACTCTCACACCCTTCACGTTCGAGGAAACCCGCGAATACATCTACTACCGCCTACTCGAGTCAGGAGCGCGCGGTTCCCCTTATTTTCCCGACGACACGCTCCGGGTTATCCATGCTCGCAGCGAGGGCATACCCCGGCTCATCAACAACCTCTGCGACACTTGCCTGCTGTTCGGCGCGTCAAAGGCATTGTCCGAAATCGACCGCCAAACCGCGCTCGACGCTGCAGATACCCTCGGCCTGCCCGCCCCGAAATCGGCGTCCGACGCCGCCGAGGAGGATAACGACACCAGCACTGGTACACTCATTGACGAAAGCGTTGACGAGGACGAAAGCCCAGTGGATGAACAATCTGCAGCTTCGCCCGCGGAAGTGCCGGACAAAGATGACAACGATACCGTCGCCCAAGATCAACGCGAAAAACCTGCGGAACACTCTTTATGGCTCGTGGGGCGACTTCTGCCCCCTTGGGCTTGGCGGACGATCGGCGCCCTTGTGATTTTTCTGCTCGGCTGGATCCTGGCCCTGCGCATGTCGCGCTTGATTTTGCCCGATGCGCCGCCGTCGAACCAACCGGCCCAGGACCAGCATCGGCAACCCGAAAACAATCATTCGTCGGCTCGAACCCAAAAAGCAGAACAGTCGACAATCGACCACGAACAAAATCAGCCGCAAGCCGAGCCGGCGTCCGATTCGACGCCAACAAATCAACGCCGCCAAACAGATCAACCGAGATCGACCTCCGATCATCCCATGCTCGGAACTTCGTCGCGTCGAAACGCCACAATCGACTCCTCCACCGACACCGCAGCATCAAGCACTCGGCAAGGTCTGCTGGGATACCTTGGCGAAAACAGCGCAAACCTTGATTACAGCCCGCAGGAATCCAATAAACTCGCCGAAACAATCATCGATCCAATCCTGCAAAACCAAGAAACCCAGGAAACCCTACAACCCGCTACTCGAAAGCAAGATGCGGACGATGAGGAGACCACTACAGAGGCAAACGCCGATTCATATCCATTCTCTCTGCAACTGCGTACGACCAACGAACGGCGACAGGCTGCCGAAATCCTTTGGCGGCTGCGCGAACAGGGTGTCCCAAAACTATATATCGGACGAGTCCGGTCACAGGACGCCACCTCAGCCTGGGCCGTCCTCCAAGGATACTATCACAACGAATCCCAAGCGCGAGCAGCCAAAGAACGCCTGCAGCTCAACGATGCAACGCCTGCCGAAACCCCTTTTGCCGTTCAAATCCCCGTTGCGAACACCAATGGCGACACCATCCAAAAATACCTGCGCGAGGCGGGCTTTTGGCCCTACAGCATAACTCATCCCACAAAAGGCGAACGGCTGTTGGTCGGCGCCTTTGAAACACGCGAGCTAGCCGAGAACTGGAAACAGGAAATGGAAACCCGCGGCTTTGAAGCCCAAACCGTCAGCCGCTGAACGCCAAGCTTCAATCGAGGAGCACATCAATATGGCAGAAAACCCGTGGATTCCCGGCAATAGTTCGTCCCTTCCGCCTGAAGACGGCAAGGACAGGGACGAACAGTCCCCGCCGACGACCGCCGATACCGAGAGCATGCCCGGTGCAGGCGCATCTTATGCGGACAAATTCCTCGCCGCGCGAACATCCCCTGTGCAAGCCGCACCCGAAGTTGCCGATCAAACGTCTGCGGACTTTACGGAAACGCCCCTCCCTTCAGGCTCCGCCGGCAAACCGCAACCCGCCACCTCGAACTCACAGAGTTCCCAAGCACCCGACCAAGACGAACCCAGTCGGGACAAGCCCGA
>JBMCIU010000114.1:0-5988 GCA_048616755.1 Verrucomicrobiota bacterium | reverse complement strand
CATGATCGACATGAAATCGAAGCATTGCTCGACGCAGGCGACAACGATGTAGCTATCGAGTTGCTCTGTGAAGACTCTGTTCCCAGCGAGCCATGGCAACTGGCTTTGCTGGCTCGCGCCTACTTCCAGCGGGGCGACAGCCGTGGCGACCTATACTCCGGGGGATTCTTTCTGAACCGAGCGCGAGAGGAAGGTTTCGATGAGAGCTGGCTCGACGAACTGGCCAGGCAATACACCAAGCACACGAATGCGGTCGGGATCCGGGCGCGCCAGTACAAGTTCGGCGGCATGACAGACCAACGGACGGAAGGGGCGACCCCCTACAAGTTCCATGCGCTGGCCGTCGCCAAGGGAACGGGGTACAAGCCAAAGGATCTGCACTGGTCCGCTTGCAATGTCCCCTGCCAGGAAGCCTGCCCGGCGGGTACCGACATCCCGGAGTACCTGACCGCCATCTTCAACAGAGAGTACGAGCGCGCGTACCGTATTAACTTGGAATCCAACGTCTTTCCTGGTGTGCTCGGGCGCGTTTGCGCACGCCCCTGCGAAACGAAATGCCGACATGGCTGGGACGGTCTTGGCGATTCCGTGGCCATCTGCCACTCGAAGCGCGCCTCCGCCGGGTTGCGCAAATCCGGCCTCGTCATCCTCGACCCGTGGTTTAATCCGTCCGGCAAGCGCATTGCCGTAGTCGGCGCCGGCGTCGCGGGACTCGCAGCCGCCCGCGAATTGGCCCGTCTGGGGCATGGGGTCACCGTTTATGAAAAACACCACCGCCCGGGCGGCATGCTCAACCAGGGAATTCCCGAATTCCGTCTGCCGCGCGACGTCATCGACCGCGAAATCGACCAAATCCGCGGCATGGGCGTGGAAATCGTCTGCGGCGCCGAAGCGGGACGGGATATCCCCCTTTCCCGGCTGCGGCAGGACAATGACGCGGTTGTCATGGCGGCCGGCACCTTGCGCCCAAACATTTTGAATCTGCCCGGCAAAGATTTGCAGGGTGTCCGACACGGCCTTGACTTCCTGTTGGAAGCCAACGAGGAGGGCACGGCCGAGATCGGGCGGCACGTGGTGGTCATCGGCGGTGGCTTCACCGCCATGGACTGCGCCCGCACTGCCAAGCGCCTGGGAGCCGCGTCCCTTTCCTTCGGCGAGGGCACTCTCCCCAGTGTTCCGCCCGGCACGGTCACGCACGCCCCCCCCGATCACGTCAGGGTCTGGTACCGCCGCACCGAAAAAGAAATGCTCATCACTCCCGGCGAACTGGAGGAACTGCGAGATGAAGGCATCGGCATCGAGTTTCTTGTCACTCCCGTGGCCTTTCTCGGCGAGCAAGGTCGCGTGACCGCCGTGCGCTTCATCCGCACCCAGCTGGGCGCGCCCGACGCGGGCGGGCGCCGCCGACCCGAACCCATCGAGGACAGCGAATTCGAGATCCCCGCCGATACCGTCCTGCTGGCCACCGGACAGTTCCCCGACACTGAATGGATCGACGCCGATCTGCACCGGGAGTTGGTGGAGGACGACGGCTGGCTCAAGAGCGGCGAAAACACCACCACCGCCGTCGACGGTTTGTTCGTTGCCGGCGACTTCGCCCAAGGCGCATCCTCCCTGATCAGCGCCATCGGACACGCCCGGCACACGGCTCGGGACGTGGATGCCTTCCTCATGGGCCGGCGGCGCGTCGCCGACCAGGTCGTCGTCGACGACGCCGACCAAACCGGACGCATCCGCGAAATGGATGCCGTCCCCCTGCAAGCGATGCCGGCCATCGCCTTGGACAAGCGCGATCTCACCGCCGAAGTCGAGACGGGGTACACCGCCGATCTCGCCGAGGAAGAGACCCAGCGGTGCTATCGCTGCCATTACAAGTACGAAATCGATTCGGACAAGTGCATCTACTGCGACTGGTGCATCAAAGTCAAGCCGCGTCCCGAATGCATTCTGCGCATCCGCTCCCTGGAATACGACGGGGAGGGCCGCATTGTCGACTGGGAGGAGGCCGCCGGCACCGACGAAACCTATCTCATCTGGATCAATCAGTTCGACTGTATCCGCTGCGGCGCCTGCGTTGACGTCTGTCCCGTTGACGCCATCAGCCTGCAGAAAACCAACCGCCACATAGCCCCCCGCTAAACAATGAATCCTCTGTCATCCCAACTCGAACAACTCGCGCGTCGGGACGCCCGCAGCATCCTGGCCGCCACTGTGGACCACTATGGCGACAAGGTCGCCCTTGCCATGAGCTTTCAGATTGGCGGCTGCGTGCTGCTGGATATGCTTCATCGGATGGGCAAACGCGTCCAAGTCTTCTCCCTCGACACTGGACGTCTGCCCGAGGAAACCTACGAGTGCGCGCAGCGGATCGCCCACCGTTACGACATTAACGTCCGGTGGGTTCACCCCAACCACGACGCTGTGGAGAAACTGATCCGTGAAAAGGGCGTCTTCTCCTTCAAGGAAAGCGTCGAAAACCGCAAGGAGTGCTGCGGAATCCGCAAAGTCGAACCTCTGGCCCGCGCCCTGGCGCCGTTTGACGCCTGGATCACCGGACGACGCCTGGAGCAGAGTGAAAATCGGCGCCAGCTGAAAGTCATCGAATCCGATCACCTGCACCTCGGCAAGTTCAAGATCAACCCGCTAGCCGAGTGGCGCCTCGGCGATCTCTGGCACTATGCCCGCAAGCACAACGTGCCCTACAACCGTCTGTATGACGAAGGGTACCTGTCCATCGGCTGCGAATGCTGCACCCGGCCCTGCAAAGGCGACGAGGACGAGCGCGCAGGCCGCTGGTGGTGGGAAAGCGAAGAACACAAGGAATGCGGCCTGCACATCCGCTTCAAGGACGGAGCCGGAATCTAAGGGGCCACGCAAAACAAGCTACATTCCTAACGAAGCAAACCAAATTCCGCGTTTGTGGATTTCCCGCCGCTGACAGGCACGGAAATCGGACTTGCATCACGGACAGCACCACCTATATTCGGGCTTCGTTTTTTTGTCGGGCAGGAGATTTTTTAAATGGAATTCGCGCAATGATCAAGCGATTGGCTCATGTCTGCATCTCGGCGAAGGATTTGGATGCCTCCGCTCATTTTTACACCGAAGTGCTGGGGCTGCAACGGGCTTTTGAGTTCCGAAATGCCGATGGGATCTTCGGCTTCTACCTCGAGGTGGGGCCGGGAAATTACATCGAGGTCTTTCAGCGCGAGCAGGTAGATGCGCCGGGAAACGCTCCCATCCAGCACATCTGCCTGGAGGTTGAGGATATTGACGAGGTGGCCCGCCAATTGACGAGGCACGGGTTTGAGGCGACCGAAAAGAAGCTCGGCGCCGACCAAAGTTGGCAGATATGGAGCACCGATCCGGCCGGCGTCAGAATCGAATTCCATCAGTACACCGACGACAGCAGTCAACGAACTGGACGCGACTGCGTTTTGGGATAGTTTCCGATCCCATGCAACGTCGACGAGGCACGCGTGTCACACGCACTGTCCAAACTTGATCAAGCCTTGGTTCCGTGAAAAATTTGTTGTCGTTCCGGTCCACCCTTTGTTTTGCGTTGGAGTATGGCGGTGGTTGCGAAAAACGGCAGGCCTACTTGCGCAGCCCGTCGAGGAGCTTTTGCTAGGGCAGTCGGCGAAGGAAATTGCGGTGGACGGCAGCGGTTTTTTGACGGATTCCGGCAACCTTTTTTGCGAGGTTGAACGATGACCTTAACGGAAATCACAAGACGACGGCGGTTGCGCGGAATCGCAGCCGCCGCTTTCGTTGCGATACTCGCAGCGGTCGCTGCCCCGGGACGAGCGGCCGAGCGAGTGCGCCCCGGCAAGCTCGTGAAGTTGCCGACCACAGGAGTTCGCGTCCGCGCGCTCGAGGACATGGAGCTGCGACCTTCGCAGACGCCTCCAGCCCAGCAGTTTCGCTACAGCAAGTCAACGGGAGAAACCGGCGAGATTCTGGGCTTCGATCCGCGCGCATTGTGGCGGGCGGATCAGACCGCCGCCCGATTCGTGGGGGACATGGGAACGATGCGCGTGCTTGAACTAAAGTATGCTCCCCTTGACACGATCAAACCAATTCACCCAGATCATCCGCATGTGCGCCGGGTGGACTACGCGAAGGCGCGGCAAGAGCTGGAATCCTATAGCCCCGAAGCAATTCGGGCTTGGGTTGAGTACCTGACGGGGCGCCAAGTCGAGTCGCAGACCAGCAAAGTTCGCGGTTTGTACGCCCACCATCCCTACGTGCGGTGTACCCTGAAGGCGGCGCAACCCCACGAGCCGCCCGTCTACTTGGTCCAGGCTCGCCGGAATCCGAGGCAAATTATCGCAATCTGGCTCGAGCTGACTCCCGGCCCCAAATACAGCAATGTGCAAAGCGCCCTGTTCAAACTGGTCGAGGACGTGCGTCCCGCGTCTCGCGTTGCCGCGCGCCGCAACAATGATGCGGACAGACGTATGCAGAGTCGGCGCATCGACGGTCCCGCCCCCGACAGTCAAGCCCATACCCAAACGCGGCAAGCCGTCATCGAAAACATCCGCAATTTGCCCGATTGGTGGTTTGTGGAAACGCCGAATTACGTGATCGCCTCGGATTTGCCCTCCAGGCGCCGGCGATTCGTGCGCGACATTCAAGAGGGATTGCATGCGCTGCGGAGCGCCTACGAGCAGCTGGTGCCCCCGCGACGCGAAATCGAGGAGGTCAGCGTGGTTCGGGTGTTTGCGGAGCGCCGGACGTTTACCGACTATCTCGGCGAAAACGACCTCAAGGAGTGGGCGCTGGGCATGTGGATGCCCGGCCGGCGCGAGCTGGTGATCTCGCCGTTCGGTGAAGCCGACGACAGGCGCGACCGGGAAAGCATGTTGCGCACTGTCTTTCACGAAGGATTTCATCAGTATGTTCACTACGCGCTTGACAGTACCCCCATCCCCATCTGGATCAACGAGGGGTACGCCACTTTCTTCGAGGGAGCAAGTATCGGCTTTCGCGGCAAGAATGTAGACATCGTCGAAGTCGAGAGCCGCGCGCGGATCCTCGAGAAAATCCTCGACGAGCGCGGCGACCGCCCCCTGGGGTTGGCGCACCTGATGATGATGTCCACCGCGGAATTCTACCAGCCCGCAGGCCGGCTTGAACGCTACAGCCTGGCTTGGGGGTTAGTCTATTTCCTTACCAAGGCCGCCGACCAGTATCCCGAGCAACCGTACGACAAGGTCTGCGCCGCCGTCCTGGAAACCTGCTCCGAAACCGACGGAAACTGGCAGGCCGCCTCCAAAAGAGCCGTTTCCATGCTGGACATGGAGCGCCTGGAGGACGATTTCCGAGATTTTTGGACCGGCCGCGCCAATCGCAAACGGGCCGAGCGAAGGGGGTTGTTCGATTGAATTGCCATTCACCCACAGCCCCCCCTGGCGAGCGCGGAGTCGCGCTTGTCCTGGTTGTCAGCATCCTGGCGGTCATCTCGGTCATGGTCGCTCACATGGTGGTGGTCAGTCGCGTCAGCCGCGTCGAGGCAAAAGTGCTGGCCGACCGGCACAGCCTGCGCCACACTGCGGAGTCCGCGGCGGAGTGGGCATACTGGATGTATGTGAACGACCGCCGCCAGTTTCCGGGCGCGCACCGGGATTTGCTGGCCGAGCAGCCGCTTGTCGAAACCCGAGGGAACCAACCGCCGTGGATGGCCGACGGGCGCAAGCATACACTCATACCGCCCGAGCTGTCGGGCGCTCCTTTTCGCGTGGGCGCCGCCGATGACGAGGCAGCCGACACAAACATCCAAGTGACGGTGCGCATCGAAGACGCCAACCGAGGATACTCCCTGCAAGGCAAAAAACCACAAAAAAACATCAACGACTCGTTCCTCGATCTCGAGGAAAACGAAGAGATGCGCGCCTTTCTCGACCGACTCGCCGACTACACCGACCAAGATAACTTGACGCGCTTGGACGGACTCGAACAAGCGCAATACGAAAGCCGCGGCGAACC
>JBMCIU010000113.1:0-6019 GCA_048616755.1 Verrucomicrobiota bacterium | reverse complement strand
CCGCGGCTGGCCGACCGATCCGACATTCACGATGTAGCGTTTGCCGTTTTCCGCCTGAAAATCCTGTGCGTCCAGCTGGTAGGTTCGGCCGCTCTGCCCGGTCACGAACAGGGCGGGCCGATGACTGTGCCCGACGAAGAGCAGCTGTTCCTCGCAGACCGACCACGAGGCCGCCGCGTCGTCTTCTTCGAGGATGTAACTGTAGCGCAGCGGCATCTCGAACTCGGCATGCGCACAGCGGAAGCCGTCGCCCGTCAGCACCGCGGGCAGGCTGCCCAGGAACGTGCGCGCCTTGCCGTCCACCTGGCCGGCGGTCCATTCGATGATTTTTCGCGCGCCCGGGTTGAAGCATCCTGGATCGAGCCGCCCGCCGACCACGGCGTCATGGTTGCCCAGCAGGATGTGGTCGACGCGCGCGTGCACCGTTTGCAGAACGGCGGCGGGCGCAGGGCCGTAGCCCACGACATCGCCCAGGCATATCACGGCATCTGCGCCGTTCGCATCGATGTCGGTAAGAACGGAATTCACCGCCTGGCGGTTGGCGTGCAGATCGGATATGACCGCGTAGATCATGGGCCGGTGTCCCTGCTGTACCTCGTTGTTTCCCTACTGCCCCTTACACTAGCCAGCCCTTTGCCGCGCGCAAGCCGCCTGTTGGATGAAGCGACCCGCGCCGAGTGGCGCGCACGTCAGTTTGGCGGTCAATCCGTCATGCCTGCCTTGTCAGCGGCGGCGGCCGACTTCCTCGATGCCGCCTTGTTCGCCGCCATCTCCTCGACGCTCTTTGTCTGGATCCGGACTGCGCCCTCGTAGTCGTCGCGGGTCGGGATTCGCGGCCCCTTTGCCAGGCGTTCCTTGGCGGCGGCGATGGCTTCGCCGTACTGGGGCAGCCATTGCGCTTGGGCGACCAGCATTTCGTCGGCGAGCTGCCAGATTTCGGGGGGATTGCAGACCGCGCCGGTGAGCGGATCCATCATAAGGGCCTGACGCAGCAGCGTGTCGTCGCCGTGCACGCCGGCTTCAACCGACATGCGCTGGACGTTGATCGAAACGTCGCATACGGCGGCGCAGCCCATCGGCAGGTCGCCAACTTGGGGAATATTGATGCCGTTGCCGTCCACATAGCATGGAACCTCGACAATGGCGTCTTCGTCAAGGTTATTGATCACGTTATTGTTGATGACGTTGAAGTGTCCGCGATACAGTCGCCCTGTCTCCAAACCCTCGATAATATAGCTGCCGTGTTCCGGGGTTCGCTTCTCGGCGGTATATTCCAAAGCGGGTTGCTCCATCCAGTTCGGAAAGTCGGTCTCGAACCAATTGCGTCCTTCGGTGCAGACGCGCAAATAGCCGCCGGTTTCGCCGTGAATCCACGTATCCAAGCTGATCCAATCCTTGATTTCATCCTCGCGCTTGCGGTACCAGGGAACATACTCGCTAAGGTGACCGTTGGACTCGGTGCTGAAGTAACCGAATCGGCGCAACATGTCGATGCGCACCTTCTCGGTTTCGCTGAATTTGGGATGATTCTCCAAGGCTTCCAGAAGTTTGCCGGTGAGATCCTCGCCGTTATGGCGAATCTGGATATACCAGGTTTGGTGATTGATGCCGGCGCAGATGATGTCGATCTCGTCCTTGGGCAACTCCAGCGCGTCGGCAATCAGCTTGTGACCGCCTTGGACTCCGTGACAAAGCCCGAGAGTGTACACATCGCCGTAGTGATTGGCCGCCCAAGTCATCATAGCATTGGGATTGGCGTAGTTGAGCATGATGCACTCGTCATCCGCATAGTCGTGAATATCCTCGCAAAGATCGAGAATCATGGGAATTCCGCGCTGTCCATACAAGATGCCGCCCGCACAGAGAGTGTCGCCGACGCACTGATCGATCCCGTACTTGAGCGGAATCTCGATATCGTGCCGGAACGCTTCGAGCCCGCCGACGCGAGCCACATTGATGACGTACTTGGCGTTGGTCACCGCCTCGGCCTGGTCGGTGGTGTGCGTGATGCGCACCGCACTCAACCCGTTGCTTTTCACATCGCGCTCGACAAGCTGGCGGACCATATCCAGATTCGCCTCGGAAATGTCCATCAGCGCAATTTCCAAATCGTCGAATTCAGGCACGGCAAGAAGGTCGGAAACAAGTTTGCGGGTGAAGCCAATACTTCCCGCACCAATAAAAGCGATTTTGAATGACATGAGGGTTCCTGCGAGTTCAGAGTTCGGACATCAGAGTTCGGAGTTCGGAGTTCAGAGTTCGGAGTTCAGAGTTCAACATTCAAGATTCAAGATTCAACATTTTAACTTCGAAGTTCGGGGGTTCTTATCAGGCGGAATCGCTGTTCAGAGCTTCAACGACCAGGTCTCCGACTTCGGATGTGCTGTAGCCCATTCGTCCCGCGGACATGGATTCAAGTTTGTTGCCAGTAACGTGTGCGACGGCCTTTTCGATGGCCGTGCTCGCCTCCTGTTCGCCGAGTTCGTCCAGCATCATTGCCGCCGAGCAGACTGCAGCCATGGGGTTTATGATTTCCTTGCCGGTATACTTGGGGGCGGAGCCGCCGATGGGTTCAAACATGCTCACGCCGTGCGGGTTGATATTGCCGCCCGCGGCAATACCCATACCGCCCTGCGTCATCGCGCCCAAGTCCGTGATGATGTCGCCGAACATATTGCAGGTAACGATGACGTCGAACCAGTGTGGGCTCTTAACCATCCACATGCAGGTCGCGTCCACGTGACAATAATCGGTTTTCACGTCGGGAAACTCGCGGGCAACATCGTAAAACGTGCGTTCCCACAGATCAAACACGTAGGTGAGCACGTTGGTTTTGCCGCAGAGTGTAAGCTGACCGATTTTACCGGCGGCCTTGTCTTCGTCGCTCAACCCGCGCCAGGGGTTGTCCGCGGAATGCCGGCGGCGCACCATCTCGAAGGCGTAGCGAATGGCGCGCTCGACTTGATGGCGGTTATAGACCATGGACTGCACCGCAACTTCATTTTCGGTGTCCTTCATAGTGAAGCCGCCGATGCCGGTGTAGAGTCCTCCGGTGTTTTCCCGGACTACGACGTAGTCGATGTCCTCCGGCGTTTTGTCGGCCAGCGGCGTCGGCACGCCCGGAAAAAGCTTCACCGGACGAAGGTTAATGTATTGATCCAAGTCGAAACGCAGCTTGAGCAGTATCCCCTTCTCCAAGATGCCGGGACGAACGTCCGGATGACCGATGGCGCCCAGCAAAACGGAATCGTGCCTGCGAAGTTCGTCGGCGGCGTTTTCCGGAAGCACTTCCCCGGTCGCCAGATAGCGCTCGCCGCCAAAATCATAATCGGTCAGATCCAGCGAAAAGCCGAATTTCGCGCCGGCGGCTTCGAGCACCTTCACTGCCTCGCGCGTGACTTCCGGACCCGTGCCGTCCCCGGGAATAACTGCAATGCGATAAGACTTGCCCATAATCAAACCAGCTCCTTCAAAATTAAATGTGACCTGCACGCTTGACGAATTAGTCGTCAAAATCAATTTAGGGTACTATAGTGGGTCACCAAGTTATGGAAAATGCAAAATTCGGATTTCCATAAAATTTGCTTGATAAAAGCCCCTAGCAGCCCGTGTTAGCCACCCTCAATCACCTTGCGCCCAGAGACTTGCAAAAACTGCAGGCAGGCCCGCGCAGTCGATTGAGGATTTTTATCATGTGCGTTCGAAGCAAGTGATTGTACTGTACGGCAGCGGATTCTTCTTGGACCCGGAATACGACAAAGGAAATTGTATGAGCGCGCCAAATGCCCACCAGCAGTCGCCGAACACCGTCGATGGCCGCCTTCCGCGAGGGCACCGCCACACGCTGGCGGAAACTAACCGATCCTTCTACATTGCGCGACGGGACGCCGCCTACACGCAGATCACCGAATTCTTCCGGCATGGCCGACGGCCAAAGTCCAAAGATGAGCGCGCAAATCTCTATCAAACCTGCGACGAGCTGCTCACTGAGGCCATCATGGGTACCCGGCGCAGCCAGCTGCAGGACGATTCCCTCGTGATCCACTACCTGCAGTTGCTGGAGGAAACCATCAGCGCATGCCTGTCCTTAGTTCGGCACGAAATCAAGCTTGAAAGGGAAGCCCACGTATTCTCCGCAAAAATGGGCGGCGAAAGCGTCCGCGAACTGCAAAGCGCAACCGACGTTTTCAACACCAGTGAAACAAACATTATGGACTGCATTGACGGCCTCATGCGCTTCGGCACACCCATCATGGAGGCTGACACCAAGCAAATCCTTGCTCAATTCAGCGCCCAGGACCGCGAGCGCTACAACACCACATTGGAAGAATACCAAACCGTGTACGCCAACCGATGGATTTCCGCCGAGTAAGGAAGAAGGGCATTACGGGAAATTTGCCCTGCCAATGCAACCGGACGGCTTGAAACATCACATTTAATGGTATATAGTTGCGGGCTTCGCGCAATCTGTGTTCGGAGACGTCGAAAGGGAGCGAAGGCATTCCAAAAACGATTCCGTGGACAAGCTGCGGATGAGATGACAAGTCCCCTCAACCGAAAAAACTTGCGCGACGAACCACCGTCGGAGTCCGTGTGGATTTCGGGCTGAAACAAACACCTGCAAATAGAGTTTTCGGGGTCCGTCCCCGGCTATAGTTTTTTTTCCATGACCAACACCATTTTCGAGTACATCAGAAGCTTGGTTTCCGATCCGATCTTCCGTTCCGGGCAAGAATTGTTTGAAAACGGCGCGGTGCTTGACGCGCACACCCAAGCAAAAGTTGTTGATGCGCGAGTGGCGAACGAAAACGGGCGCTTTGAAAGCGTCAATATCTCCTTTCGGACCAACGGCATCTCCTCGCGATGCTCATGCCGGGTTCGAGTTCCCATCTGCGACCACGCAACGGCGGTCCTGCTGCGGGTTGCCGAAACCAACCCGGACTTCTATGGCTTCCTCGGCTTTGGGGACGGCGCCGCCAAACCTGCGCAAGAATCCGACGCACCCGTCGGCAGCGTTCCAGTAAGAAAACCAGTCCCAACCGCGGACGGAACGTCCCGAAAAGAGGCATACCAGGGATACTTCAGCTCCCTGGTTAGCCCCGAACGAGCCTCGCATTGCGCGCTCTACCTCTATTTGATCGACGGCCACAAGCCCTTGGAAAGCCGCTGGCAAAATATGCACATCAAAGCCTCCCTGCAAGTCGGCGACCGCAACTACTCCGCGGGAAATATGAAAAAAATGCTCGACGGCGTCAAGGCCGCGGGCGACATGCAGCTGAACGACTTCACCCCGCGCGAACGGCAGATCATTCGCTTCCTGTGCATGCACACCACCCCCCAGGACGCTTCGGTCTTCGAAATGGACGCCATACGAGCCGCCGACCTCTTTCACTGCCTGATCGGCTTCGAGCGCTTCTTCACCGAAGACGAACAGATTCACGTCCATGGACAACACGCCGACCCGTGCATGGTCATCGCCCGCAAAGCCGACGAGAGCATCATCAAAGGCCGCCTGGAACTGCCCGGCACAGGAGTCCTGCCCGAGGGCCGCGTGGTGCCGATCGCAGGCCGCGGCGGCGTCTGGATCGGCGTGCAAAGCCACTATTGGTGGCTGGCCGGCATTATTGATCCGGGCTGGCTGCGTTTCTTTGTGCACGGCGAGGAAGTCGCCGTCACTGAAGCCCAAGCCTCCGAACTTTTGCGCGCCGCCCATGAGGGGCGCGTGCGTGCGCGGATACTGCGCGAGGACACAGAGAGCGAAGTCGCCATCGAACGCCCCGAATGCACACCCGTCCTGTCCCTGGACTGGCAGGGACCGGACCTGACCGGCGAACTCGAATTCGACTACGGATCGGTCCGGGTCGCCCCCTTGGATCGCCGCGGCGGACAAACCGGCGCAGGCTACATCGTCCGCGATGCCGAAGAGGAAGCCGAAGCGGCAAACCACCTGCGACGCCTTGGGTTCACTTGGTCCGCCTCCCGACGATGCTACATACTGACCGCCAAAAATTACCTTTGG
>JBMCIU010000112.1:0-6034 GCA_048616755.1 Verrucomicrobiota bacterium | reverse complement strand
CCGATAGGTTCCGTTGTGGTTCCCGGCCTCGTCTGCGGCTGTCGTGCCGCTGGTTTCATTGAAACGATAGTACGCGTGAGGACTGTCTGCGTTTACCTCATCGGCAAACCCAATGGGGGCGGCCTGCGCCACACTGAAAGTCATTGCCATTGTCACTGCAAAACAGCCTGCGATTGCGCTCAGGACGGTGATTGGATTACGGCTCTTACTCATGATACGGTTCTCCTTTGTTGCTGTTCCGATCGTTTGGCGGTTCCATTCTTCGGCGCTTCTTGTCATTTCAATTTCCATGTTTGCACTCCTTTGTTTCGGGCGGTTTGAACTGGAGCAATAAATCAAGATTTTCAGCTGATACATACTCTACAGCAATGGCATTGCCTTGTCTTGCGCGATTTGCTCAAAGTTATCAATGCAATATGATCACCTCCGGCGTGCATCGCGACGGTATGCGGTGGGGGTCGTGCCGGTGACTTTGCGGAACTGCCGGTTGAAGTGAGAGAGATTGTCGTATCCTACCTGCGTGCTGATGGCAATGATAGGCAGGTCGGTTTCTTCCAGCAGCAAACAGGCGCGTCGGATGCGCCATTCGTTGAGGTAAGCGACAAAACTGGTTCCGGCGACGCGCCTGAAAAAGCGGGTAAAGCTCGGCACGGTCATGTGGACGTGTTTGGCAATTTCCGCAAGGCGGATGGTGCTCGTGCTGTGGTCGTGCATGTAAGCGATAACGCGGTTGAACAGCTCCTGATCCCGTCCAATGGGGGGCGGAGCTTGAGCGTCATCCAGCAGCGTTTGCGACTGCTCGGTCCGCGCCATGAACAGCAGCAGCGAATAGAAGTTCAGGAGTCGTTCGAGTCCTTCGGTCGAAAAGATCCGCTCAACAATCTCTTCCGCCTCTCTGGCGGCCGCAATTCCGGTCAAAGCGACTCCCCTTTCCCCGCGGTGCAGCAGCTCGCGGACCGGCGTCAGCTCCGGTTTGTTCAGAAACTCGGTCCCCAGCGATTCGCGGTCGAAATGCACCACGCTGTAGTCCATGAACGCATCCGAGGGCGACAACGGATCCGCCAGCCAGACGTGCGGCAGGTTGGGGCCGAGCAACACGACATCCACCTCGCCGTATCCCGACAAGGTCGAGGCCACCATT
The DNA here is from genome assembly GCA_048616755.1 of Verrucomicrobiota bacterium. Lineage (GTDB taxonomy): Bacteria > Verrucomicrobiota > Lentisphaeria > Oligosphaerales > CAZSBQ01 > CAZSBQ01. Next base: position 4,893 of record JBMCIU010000112.1, on the reverse strand, counting down.
CGCTTGCCGAAAGAGCCGCGAATCATGACCAACTCGAACTGCGGGTGGTAATGAAACCTCTTCCCCGGCGGTGCCGCCCGATAGTGCAGACGAATGGACTCCGCGCTGTCGCGGGGAACCCCATAGAGAGTGGGATGGCGCGGTGCATCGTCCCGTTGTCTCATGCTGTTGGGCTCCTGTGGGACTGGTTTCGGTGTTCAGTGTTCGGGATTCAAAATTCAAGATTCAGGATTCGGTGCTAGATATTCAGTCTCACCCGGCTAGTGTCGAACCGGCGGTTCGGGGATGGCTGCCTGGTCCAGGCGCAGCAGGGAATCCATCAGCAAGCCGACTCCGTCGACCGCTTCGTAGTACGGTTTGGCCTGGTGGCCGCGGAACATGCCCTCGTACCACAGGTTGGCAATGGCTTCGTTGGCGATCTGATCCGTACTAATATTGTCCGTAGTTTCGGGCGACATCGATCATGGTGCGGATGTTCTCGTCGGGGGTGTCTCGTCCGCATTGGTCGCCGGTTGAGAGGATGAATCCGCCGCCCCGTCCCGCGTCGTCGATGGCTTTCTTCGATGCGCTGCGGACATCCTCGACGCTGCCTTTGAGCATGGTTTGGGTGGTATGCAGGTTGCCTTTGAGCACAATTTTACTGCCGAAGCGCTTTTTGAGTTCGGCGAGATCGCAGTCCCCCATCGGCGGCACTTCCAGCGGATCGATGATGGTTAGGTCCGTTTCCTCCGCGGCCATGGCGACGAGTTGCTTTTCGGGTCCGCAGCAGTGCACGTGGGTCGGGATGCCGAGGTTTTTGGCCAGGGCAGTCGTTTTCTTGAGCACTGGAAGGACGAGTTCGCGCCACGTGTCCGGAGTGGTGAACATCAGGCTTCCGGAACCTCCGCACAGCAGGAAGTCCGGCTGCGGGTCGAGGTTTCCGATCAGCTCCATGCGCCGCTCCACGTTTTCCATCATGCGGCGCGCTTTTTGTCGGAAGCTCTCGGGGTTGTCGAAGTGAGCGTAGACATCGTCGGTATTGCCGATCAGACGGGTGGTCATACCGCTTTTTTGTGCCAACACGCCCTGATCGCCGAGTTCACGACGAATCATTTTCCAGAGTTCGAACCCCTTCGGCCATTCCTTGACGCCGGTCAACAGTTCCCAGTCCGGGGGAGTCTCGGGCAGATTGATCGTGGCAGGTTTGACGTTGGTCGCGGGCGGATTGTCGGCAGTGTACACCACCACGCTCGCCGCCCATGTTTCGGTGTCGAGATTGAATTTTTGCGTCACAAAACTGCCGTCCTGGTACCGGTGCACTACCCTCTCCTCCATCGGCGACTGGTGGCCGGTGACCGGATCGACGGTTCCGAAATCATAGAGTTCGAATCCTCCGTCAATGTCGAAGAACTTGAGCGCGTCGATGTGCGCCTTCCAGAGCGGCGGGTCCTGAAAAGCGTAGATGTCCCAGAAGGGCTTGCCCGTCAAACGACAGGGCACCATGTTGGAAATGTCGGGGCAGCAGGGAACGCAGTCCGGAATATCGCCGTGCAGAACAGCCAGCAGCCTTTCGCGCGAAGTCATGGAGAGCCTCGTTTTGTTTGGCGGGGGAAGAGAAGAGGGCTGGAAGCTTAACACGCTCTGGTGTCAACAATTTAAGGCCTTGCGGCCCCGATGTATTCTTGTTCAGAGGTCCAAAGCTTCGCAGCCCTCGCCTCACTATACCACGAATCAACGCTTGTGCAAGCGAAGATGGCTCTATACCTGCATTTTTTTGGAGCGGTTCACGATTCGCAGTTCGCGGTTCACCACAGATGAACAAGGATGAACACGGACCATTTTCATGGCACGACTTCTCATCACCATCCTGTAACGCCTTCAAATTCGTTGGCAGAGTACCACAACACGCGCTACAGTGCGCCGCATTTTGTCCGCGTTCAAACCGAAACAAAAAAGTAGCCGTTCGCGGTTCGAAAAAAAACAGGGAAACCGCGAACCGTGAACGAGTAAACGAGTAAACGAGAAAAAGTCCCATGCAAACCAACAAGCGCCCGAATATTCTTTTGGCTCTGGCGGATGACGCCTCTCATTTTTCAGCCTATGGTCACGACTTTGTTCGGACGCCTAACTTTGACCGCATGGCCGCCGAAGGCGTTCTTTTTCAGCGGGCCTTCACCACCAACCCCAAATGCGCGCCCTCGCGGGCGAGCATCCTCACGGGACGGCATACCTGGCAAAACCGGGAGTCCTGCCTGCATTCGAATGTTTGGCCGGAGAATCTCCCCGTCTATCCCGACTACCTTTCCGAGGCCGGCTATCATGTCGGGTTCACCGGCAAACCGTGGTCGCCGGGCAACTGGAAGCGTTGCGGGCGCACCCGGAACCCGGCAGGCGAAGAATACAACGAGCACACCCTGACACCCCCCGAAGGATCGCTGATTGGAAACACCGATTACGCCGAAAACTTCCGCAGTTTCCTGGCGGATAAAGATCCCGATCAGCCATTTTGTTTCTGGTACGGCATCCGCGAACCGCATCGCGGCTATCAATTCGGAGAGGGACGCAGAAACGGCAAGCAGCCCGAGGAAATTACCGAAATCCCCCCTACTGGCCCCAGGACGACGTCGTCCGCGAGGACATGCTGGACTACGCCTTCGAGATCGAGTGGGTCGACAAGCAGTTCGGCAAAGCCATTGAGATTCTCAGAGAGCAGGGAGAACTCGAAAACACCCTGGTTATCATGACCTCCGACAACGGCGCGCCGTTTCCGCGCGTCAAGGGACAAATGTACGACGACGATTTTCGTCTGCCGTTCGCGGCGATGTGGAAGGGCGAAATTCAAGGCGGCAGAACCGTCGACGACCTGATCAGCTTCATCGACATCGCTCCGACGATTCTCGAGGCGGCCGGGCTGCCCATCCCCTCGGAACTGCCGGGAAAAAGCCTCTTCGACATCCTTCGCTCCAGCGGTTCGGGCACGATCACCGCCGACCGAACTCGAGCATACATGGGCCGGGAACGGCACGATATGGGCCGGGAAAACGACCTTGGCTACCCCGTTCGCTGCATTCGCACACCCCAATACCTCTACTGCCGAAACTTCGCCCCGGAGCGTTGGCCGGCAGGCAATCCGGAAACCAATTACACCAACTGCGATCCGTCGCCGACAAAAACGCGTATCCTGGAGCTAAAAGAGGACGGCGAAACCGCTTACTTTCAACTCTCCTTCGGCAAACGTCCGGCAGAGGAACTGTTTGACGTCGAAGCCGATCCGTATTGCCTGAACAACCTCGCCGATGATCCCGACCATGCCGAACTAAAGGCACAGCTCTGGGAAGAGCTTCAAACCAAGCTCAAGGAGACCGGGGATCCGCGCATTTTTGGCAACGGCGACATCTTCGAGACGTACGAATACGTGGGTGCCGGCCCCCATTCCTGGAAAAACTACCTGAAACAGGCGCAGCAACAAGCCTCCGGTTCCGCCGAGCAAGCCTGAATCCGCGACAGGACCACATGAAACAGGCTTTCTCCGGGCCACTCAAAAACCCCCTTTCCTACCCTCCCGACGGAGAGGCGGGCAGATCGGTGGCGTTGTCCCAATAGGGGGAAAGACGACGGAGACTTTTGATCATATCGGGGAAGACCGCGATGATGTGATCGACGTCGGCATCGGTATTGTAGCGGCTCAGGCTAAAGCGCACGGAACCGTGGAGGGCGGTGAACGGAACGTTCATGGCCTTCAGAACATGGGAAGGATCCAGCGAACCGGAGGTGCATGCCGAGCCGCTGGACACGCAAATTCCGGCGGCGCTCAGTTGATAGAGCATGGCTTCGCCCTCGACGTAGTGCACTGCGAGGTTAAGAGTGTTCGGCAGACGCGGCGCACCTCGGCCATTGACTTCCACGTGCGGAATGGTTTCCAGGACCGCGGCTTCCAGGCGGTCGCGCAGCGCCGCCACGCGCTGTTCGTCGGGCATCGTTGACGCCGCCAGTTCGCAGGCTTTGCCCAAACCAACGATGGACGCAACATTTTCGGTTCCCGCTCGGCGCCCGTTTTCCTGGTGTCCGCCAAGCATCAGCGGGCGGCAACGCGTCCCCCGGCGCATGAATAGGGCGCCAACTCCTTTGGGAGCATGGCACTTGTGCCCGGAGAGCGAAAGCATGTCAACATGCTCCAGTTCGTCCTTCAGGTCCAGCGGCAGTTTACCCACGGACTGCGTGGCGTCGGTGTGCACGACGATGCCGGGATCGGTCTCCTTTGCGATCCTCGCAATATCGGCGACGGGAAAGACCACGCCGGTCTCGTTGTTGGCGTGCATGATCGTGACCAGCAGCGTGTCGTCGCGCAAAGCGCGGATGTAGGCGTTCATATCCAGATTGCCGCACGTGTCCACGGGTATGTAAGAGACTTCACAGCCGTTTCGTTCGAGGTGCCTGCAGACTTCCAGGGCGGCGGGATGCTCGACGGCGGAGGTGACGACGTGGTTGCGGCGGGAGGCTGAGGCGACGCCGCGGATGGCGGTATTGTTGCTCTCGGTGGCGCCGCCGGTGAAGATAATCTCGCCGGGATCGACGTCACCCAGGACGGCGGCCACTTGCGTGCGGGCGACATTTAGGGCGTCGCTTACGGGCTGCGCCTGGTCGTACATCGCGCTGGGGTTGAAGAAGCGCTCCTGCAGATAGGGTTGCATGGCTTCGAACACTTCCGGGGCGATGGAGGTTGTCGCGTTGTTGTCGGCGTACACCGTAGTCATGATATATTCCGGGGTTTTTGTCGATGTTCTGCGGGTTAGACGGCGATGACGCGGACGTCCTCGCCGACTTCGTCTTTGAGTGCGCTTTCCACGGTCAACTTCAGTGTGGTAGCCGCGCCGGCGCAGCCGCTGCACGCGCCCTTGAGACGGCAGTAGACGC
>JBMCIU010000111.1:0-6054 GCA_048616755.1 Verrucomicrobiota bacterium | reverse complement strand
CCGTTGCTTTGCCGAAGCCACGGTCCGGGGTTGCCAGGTTCGGCGAGCCAGGCACTACTTTTTTCGGGGGCTGGACGAGGTGATTTGGCTGAGGGTTTCGACGGTGACGGTTTGCCATTCGGGGAGTGAGATGAGGTATTGGAGGAGGCATGCGCTGGCCGCGGCGTCGTAGAGTGCGTCGTGCCAAGTGCGGTTGGGGCAGATCCGGTCGAGATCCGCGGTCAGGTTGAGCGATTCGACGATGTGCTGCAGGGAGTATGAACGAAGGTGGGGGAATGCGTATCGGGACAGTGGGAGGGTGTCGATCCAGGGGCCGAAGCGGTGCAGGGGAAAGCAGTCGCTGAGCATGCGCTTTTCGGTGGAGACGTTGTGCGCGATCAAGGGTCGCCCCACAAGGAGGGGGTTGAGACGGGACCAGAGCGAGGTGAGCGCGGGGGCGGCGGCGATTTCGCGGCGAAGTTCGCCGTGGCGACCGGGGGCGTGCGGATTGAAGGGGCGTTCGCCCACACGCAGGAGGCTTTCGAGGGTGGTGTCGGGGACAATGGCGCCGCGCTGGAGTTCGACGATCCCGATTTGCCAGGGTTCGTTGCGGTATCCGGGCACGCTGCCGGTCGTTTCGAAGTCAAGTGCGGTGCAGTTGGCTTCGCGGGCTCGCATGGGGTTCACATGCTCTCCAGGTGACCGATGGTGAGGGTTTCGAGTCCGTGTTCGAGGAGTCGGCGGACCCGCCTGCTGAGTTCCAGTCGCGCGTGTCGCAGGGCCGGTGTCGGAGCGTTTAGCACGGGGCATTCGCGGTAGAATCGGCTGAAGGCTTTGGCCAGCTCGAGCAGATGTGCGGCAAGGGCGGAGGTGTCCAGATCCGCGGCGGCTTTGCGCAGGCTATCGGGGTATGCGGCGCAACGCAGGGCCAAGTCGCGTTCTTCGACGGTTTGCAGTGCGCTCCAGTCGACGGCGCCGTCGTCGGGTTTTTCCTCTTCGGCTTTGCGCAGCATGGAGCTGATGCGGGCGGCGGCGTAGAGCACGTAAGGGCCGGTGTCGCCTTCGAAGCGTATGGAGGCTTCGGGATCGAACATCAGGGTGGTTTTGGCGTTTACCTTGAGGAGCATGAATTTGAGGGCCCCCATGCCGATGATTTCGGCGCGCCGGTCGATGTCGTCGGGTGTTTCGCCGCCCGCGCGTTCGAGGGTGGCTGCGCGCGCCAGGCGGACCATTTCGTCGAAGAGATCGTCGGCGTCGACGACCGTTCCCTCGCGGCTTTTCATTTTCCCGGAGGGCAGGTTGACCATGCCGTAGGCCATGTGCACCAGGTTGTCCGCCCACTCGTAGCCGAGCCGCCGCAGGATGGCGAACAGTACCTGAAAGTGGCGAATTTGTTCGTCGCCGACGATCCACATCTGACTTGCAGGCTGATAATCGCGTTGCTTGAGCAGGGTTGTGCCGAGGTCTTGGGTGATGTAGACGCTGGTGCCGTCGCTGCGCAGAAGGACTTTGGTGTCCAGTTTTTCCTCTTCGAGGTTGACGCACACGGCGCCGTCGTCGCGTTCATGGAAGATGCCGTCGGCAAGTCCTTTGCGGACGACATCCTTGCCGAGGCCGTAGGTTTGGCTTTCCAGGTAGGTGTGTTCGAACTGCACGCCCATGCGCTCGTAGGTTTGGCGGAACCCTTCGAGCACCCATGCGTTCATGGTTTTCCAGAGCGCGCGCACGTCCGGATCGCCGTCTTCCCAGCGCAGGAGCATGTCCTGTGCGGCGCGTCCCAGTTCGGTTTTGAGGAAAAGCTCGTCGTCGGACGCGTCGCGCAGTTTGGGGTTGGCCTCGCGCAGTTCGGCGAGTTGGCGGCGGTATTCGGTGTCGTAGCGGACATAAAAATCGCCGACGAGGTGATCGCCTTTGCGCTCGGCGGTTTCGGGTGTGATTCCGTTGCCCCAGCGCTGGTAAGCGAGCATGGATTTGCAGATGTGGATACCGCGGTCGTTGACCAGGTTGATGGGGATTGGCTGGTGTCCGACGGCGCGCAGGATTTCGGTGATTGCCTGTCCCAGGGTGTTGTTGCGCACGTGGCCGAGGTGCTGAGGCTTGTTGGTGTTTGGCGCGGAAAATTCAATGAGGACGCGTTTGCGTTCGGATTCCGGCAGGGGGATACGCCGGAAAAGCGCGGCTTCGTCGGCCACGCAGTCGCGAAACAGCGCCGGTGGTTTTAGGGTAACGTTGACGAATGCCTTGATGGTTTCAGCGGACTCCACGTCGGGATGGTCGGACAGAAACCGCTGCACTTCCGCGGCGATTTTGGGGGGCGCGTTGCGCAGCGAACGGGCGAGCCTGAAGCAGTTGACGGTGACGTCGCCGCTGAAGTCCGCGGGACAGAGTTCGACGGACACCGTCGGCGGCACCGTGCCGAAGGCGGTTCCCAAGTGTGTTTCCAGTTCCTCGATGGCGCGAAAATACATGCTGAACGTCTCCGGCGGAAGTGATGCGTGACAAACCGGTACTTTAATCGCCTTGGAGGTATGAGCAACACGTCGATGCACCATCGGGAAAAATAATTTCCGGGAATGTATAACTCCACGTTGCTACGATCGCCAAATTGAAGGGAACCACGGATGAATATGGATATGCCTTAAAATTTGGCAAAAACGAGGTATCTCATCGTTTGAAAAGGCTGTCTGCCGCAATTGCGTGTTGGGGGGTGATAATGTCGCAACGAATGGTATATTACAGCGTTCGTTTAAGCACGATATTTAGTGCTTTGGGCTCGAAAGATTTCTGCTCTTGCCGGTCCACTTTCGAGTTCTCCGCCCGAGGGCGACAGGATGCTGACGGTCGACTACTCGCTCCTTGCCGGTCCACTTTCGAGTTCTCCGCCCCCAGGCTCTCGTCGAAGCGGTTCAGGGCCGAGGAGAGATCTACACTGGCCGGCGCCCTGCAGAGGACAATGTCAATCATGAGCAGCAAGCCGCACATCGTTATTTTCAACCCCGACCAATGGCGCGGAGACGCGCTGGGACACATGGGGCACCCTGCGGTACAAACACCGAATCTCGACCGGCTGGCCCGCGAGGATGGCGTCAGTTTCCGCCACGCCTACTGTCAGAACCCGGTCTGCACGCCGAGCCGCTGCTCGTTCATGAGCGGCTGGTATCCGCATGTGCGCGGGCACCGTTCAATGGTTCGCATGCTCCACCAGCCTGAGGAGCATTGCTTGCTGTCAACTCTTAAAAATGCAGGCTATTACGTCTGGTGGGGCGGCAAGAACGATCTGATCCCCGCTCAGGAGGGGTTCGACTCGGTCTGCGACGTCAAATACAGCAGCGGCTATCACGCCATCCACGATCCCAACGTGCCGCAGCCTAAGCCACTGTACGCGACAGACAAGGCCGCGGAATGGCGAGGCGATCCGGACGGCGACAATTTCTATTCGTTCTATGTCGGCGAGATCGACAAAGGCGATGCCGAGTACTACCGCGATTACGATTGGGCCTGCGTCGAAGGCGCGTTGGATGCGATCCGCAATGCTCCCGCGGACCAGCCTCTGTGCCTGTTTCTCGCGTTGGCCTATCCTCATCCGCCCTACGGCGTCGAGCAGCCATGGTACGGCTTGACCGACCGCGACGCCTGTCCCAAGCGCGCTCCAGGCCCGGAGCAGTGGAAGGGCAAAACACAATTCATGAATCAGTATCACGAGCGGTTGCGCTGCGGCGACTGGAGCGATGCCCGATGGCGAGAGCTGCAGGGCGTGTATTTCGATATGTGCGCACGCGTGGACCACCAAGTCGGACTGATCATCGAAGCACTCAAGAAAAAGCAAATGTACGACGATACCGCCTTCTTCTTCTTCCCCGATCACGGAGATTATGCCGGTGATTACGAGTTGGTGGAAAAGCACTCGACCTGCTTCGAGGACTGCCTGACGCGCGTGCCCTTCATCATCAAGCCGCCTGCGGGGACGCCGGTGACGCCGGGAATCCGCGACTCGCTTATGGAGCTGGTCGACTTTCCCGCCACGGTGGAGGAACTGACCGGCATCCGCATGCCCGAGGTTCACTTCGGCCGCTCCCTGCTGCCCGTGCTTGCCGATCCGGCGGCGCCGCACCGCGAGCACGTGCTTTGCGAGGCCGGCAAACTAAAAGCAGAGCACGACCGCACGCCGGGAGAAATGAAGGGCGAACTGCCAGACAAAAACGGCCAGTACTGGGCCAAGCAAAGCACCGCCTACGATGACTACAGGAACATAGGCAAAGCCTTCATGCTGCGCACGGCCACGCACAAACTGATCAAGCGGCTATACGAACCGGACGAGCTGTATGACCTGCAGGCCGACCCGTTCGAGGTGCGCAGCGTACATGACGATCCGGCTTATGCCGATATCCTGGCAGACCTCGAACGCCGCCTGTTCGACACTATGCTGAACACCAGCGACATCATTCCGAGCGGCTTCGACAAGCGCGAATAGCCAAACGCCCCATCGGCAATCCGCCTCGTCCCAGGCCACCTAAAACTTAAGGCAACCGTTCTTGACGTCTGTCCCGAGGTATGAGTCAGCTAAGAGCATTAGGACTCTGAACGGTTGGACAATGGTAGCGGTTTGCAGTTTGCAAACGGGGTCGACGCGACCTGAAGAGACGTGCCAACGGATTGGTCCGGGATTTGTTCCACAAGGACTATTGAACATGATTGACTTTGCCAACCGCGATTTGTTTGAGCCTGTGACGCATCCGGATTCGGGTGTAACCGTGCATGTGCTGTCACGTAAAGTGGCGCCGGTGCAGGAAGCATTCTATTTCGTCAACGACTCAATGAGCGCCGATGCGCGTTACCTCTGGTTCTACTGCGCGTTTCCGCCCTCCGGCACGGCGCATTTGGGCCGCAGTCTGGGCGTGCTCGACTTCCGGACCGGCGAAACGCGCCATTGTCCGGAAACGCAATTTGGCGGGGCTTCGCCGTGGATTGATCCTGATACCGGCGAAGCCTACTGGATGCACGATCGCTTTGTTTGGCGGCGCGGCCCGCAACCGGACGCGCCGGTCGAGTTGGTGAACGCCATCCCCGAGGAAGTGCTTGGCAACCGCCGCATTTCGCGTATGGCGACGCACCTGACGCGCTCGGTCGACGGGCGCGAGCTGTTCGTCGATTTCGGCATGGGGCTCCAATGGATATTCGGCAGTCTGCCCCTGGACGGCAAAGATTTTCAGCTGTGGCACCGCTTCGACCGCCTGTATAACCACGCCCAATTCAGCCCCGCGGACCCCGATCTGGTCCTTTTTGCCGAAGAGAATCATCCCGATCCCGTGACCGGCCTGACCTTTCCCATTCGCAACCGCATGTGGACACTTCGCCGAGGCGAGACGCCGCAGCCGATTTTTTCCGAACCTACTCGCGTTAGCCATGAGTGGTGGGATAACGACGGCGAGCATGTCTGGTGCGTGGCAGGCCATGAAACCTGGCGCGTTCGAATAAGCGACAGCGCCATCGAACGCCTCGAATTCCCGCACCACTGCTGGCATTCGCACTGCAGCAGAGACGCCCGCCTGATCGTCTGCGACTCCAACCAGGGTTTCTACCGAGGCTGCGCTTCCGGCGTCTACTTTTTTAACCGCGAAACCGGCAAGGAAGTGATGCTGGTCGACAATCCGCCGCGCCCCGACTACGCGGGCAAACATTATCACATTGATCCGCATCCCAGGTTTTGCGCCGGCGACCAGTACATCGTGTTCACCACCACCATTCGCGGCGAGGTCGACGTTGCTATGATATCGGTTCGAGATTTAATCGATAAAACATCCTAGGAACAGTCGTGATTTGACGGAAACAAGGATTGGGCTTGCAACCTTGTCAACCAAGAGTCATGTTAGCGGGTGTTCGAATAAAACTTTCGCAAGCCACGACAGCGCGAGGACCATCTAAGGTATGAACTGCCGAATATTCATTGTTGCAACGCTACTTCTGTACTCTTCGCTGGGGCATGCCCGGCAGGATGAAGCAATTCATGCGGACCGCGTTCTGGCGCTCGTCAACGACACGGTAATCACCCAGTTTGACGTGCAAAGCGAACTGCTC